>JBBSIK010000017.1:0-14357 GCA_038232115.1 Chloroflexia bacterium | reverse complement strand
TTTCAGATACAGGCGGTTGATCGACTTGTCAACCACCTTCGAAGAGCCTCCATCGAGGCCCAAAGCGGCGACTTGCAAGCCGTCTCATTATTTGCTCCCACAGGTTCCGGAAAAACAATAATAGCTACTGCTGCTATCGAGCGATTGCTAGAGGGTGATGGTAGGTCTGGGCCTTTCCCAGAGGCAACGTTCCTCTGGGTCTCAGATCAGCCGAACATCAACGAGCAGACGCGACGCAAGATGCTTGAAGCGTCTTCCAGGTTAGGTCCTTCCAACCTGGTGATCATTGACGCAGCCTCTTTTGATCAGGAAACATTCACCCCGAGCATTGTCTACTTTCTCAATATTCAAAAACTCGGAAAAGACAAGAACCTTATCACGAAAGGCGACGAACGGGACTTTACAATCTGGGAAACAATCAACAATACCCTTGCTACTCGGCCCGGCGCGCTCTACGTTTTCATTGATGAAGCGCATCGGGGTATGTCAGAGAATCCTAGAGAGCGAAGCGATGCAGTCACCATCACTCAGAAGTTTATCAAGGGGGCACAGGACATCAGTCCCGTCCTTCTTATTGTTGGCATCTCCGCCACTATTGATCGTTTCAATAGGCTCGTTGAAGGTACGCCACGCATAGCCCGACCAGTCAATATTGAACCTGAGGAAGTCCGCACATCAGGACTCTTGAAGGAGGTGATAACCTTCTACCACCCCACCGAACAGCAACCCTCAGATATGACAATGCTACGTGCGGCGGCCCGATCATGGCAATTTTATTGCCGTCGGTGGGCAGCATATTGCGCTGACGAAGACGAAGGTCTAATCGCGCCTCTCTTACTTGTTCAAGTGCGTGATGGTACCCGAATCCAGATATCTGCTACCGATATAGCTGAAGCAATCGCCGTCATTAGTAATGAAATAGGTGAATTACCACCCCAAGCTTTCGCTCACGCTTTTCAAGAAGGCAATTCCATAGGTGTTGGCGGCCAGGCACTTCGCTACCTTGCTCCGGCTGACATTGACGACGACGAAGACGTGCAGGTCGTCTTCTTCAAGACTAGCTTGAACACAGGCTGGGATTGCCCGCGTGCCGAAGTAATGATGTCATTCCGTACCGCCCTCGATGCTACTTCCATCGCTCAACTTGTTGGGCGAATGGTGCGTACTCCCCTAGCCCGACGAATAGACGCGGACGAATTCCTAAATACGGTGTCACTCTACCTGCCACATTACGATAAGAAGGGGCTTGAAAATGTAGTCAACCGGCTTACCGCCCCTGACTACGATATTATGCCGCCCGTCAAATTCGAGAGCGGTGACGCCTCTTTAGTGCTGAGCAGAACGCCTGATAGTGATGCGATCTTCTCAGTACTCGCGAACATTCCTTCTTATGTAGTGCCTAGCTTGCGCAAAACGAGTGAGGTGCGTCGTTTGATGAAATTTGCACGCCTCTTGGCGCAAGATGAAATTGACTCTGATGCTCCGGACAAAGCTACCGAAGCATTATTGAGCGTTCTGAACCAAGAATATGAAAAGGCCAAACACGTAGAGCATTTCAAATCTGTAGTCGAGGAAAAGAAGAAACTCACGGTGCGTAGCGTCAATTGGCGGTTCGGTACTCAACTCGGCGAGGAGGACGAAATCATTGAATTAGATGTCTCCGCCGAGAATATTGACGACTTATTTGATATAGCAGGACGAGCGCTGGGTGAGGGCCTACACAAACTGTGGTGGCGAGCACGTGTTAATGAGGAAGCGACTGCTCGGTCAAAGGCCAAACTCGAAATCTTCGCACTTTCCCAAGATAGCGAAGTCATTCGTAAATTGGAGGCAGCCGCCAAGTCTACTACTGTGGAGTGGCTTGGTATGCATTGGCACGCGATAGCACAGTTGCCTGAGGGCCACGAACAAGCTTATACCGAGGTCCGCAGGCTTGCTTCTGATCCTGAAGAAACGATTATCACATACCCGCAGGTTATTGAGATAAGCAAGGCTGACAATACTTGGAAAAAGCATCTCTATGTCGACCAGAACGCACTTTTTCCCACCAGCTTCAATAATTGGGAGACAAGGGTATTGGAAGAGGAAATCCCGCGAGATGATGTGATAGGTTGGCTCCGTAACCCAGATCGTAAATCCTGGTCCTTGTGTGTACCGTATAAAATCGGGGGCAATTGGCATTCACTTTACCCCGATTTTCTGATTGTCCGCTCTTCCCACGCGGGACTTGTCGTAGATTTACTTGATCCTCATGATATTTCGCGAGAAGATGCTCCTGCGAAGGCCGTCGGGCTAGCCGACTATGCTGCCAGGCATTGGCACAACTTTGGGCGTATTGAAATAATTATCGTTGACGGTGACCAGATCCACCGATTAGACCTGACCAATGAGGCCATCCGTAATAGGGTGAAGACGGTAGCAACTCACCAACACCTCAGGCAATTGTTCGATAATTCATAAGACAAAGCGAATGCGGCTGACGAACCGAGCTAGACACCCCTGCGTAGCCTCGCGTCAAAGGTTGGAGTTAGCCTATTGGCACTCGTAATGATATTGGTAAGTCACAACCCTACGTCTTCATAGTGTCCTGCTGTCTAATAATGACCTGACGTATTGCTTCATGAGAAACACAATACGCTTTAGCCAGTTGCCGTAGGCTTTCACCACCAGCCTTGCGACGAGCCACTTCTTCCCACTGCTCTTCTGGTATCTGCGTTAGCGGCACAGAGTACCGACCTTGACTCTTCCTATAAGGCGGGAGTAGAATGGGGTCAACGATTTCTTGTTGCTCATGCAGCTTGAGGCCCGAAAAGTCGTAAGTGACGGTGCAATCCCCGTCGCTTCCGCAGGTGAATAATAGATTGACACCTTATCTCCCATCCCAGCCAGATGGTTCAAGTGGCTCAAGACCAAAAGAGGCGTGAACTCCATTACGGGGGTCACGCCTTTTATGTTGCTGCCTTCTACTCTGATCAGCACAAAAAGCGTATGGGCAAGCCTGTTACGCTACTCCTTGTTGGCTCCCGTTGTGAGGCTGACCTTCCAGGGTGCGGCGTGCGCGCATGCAGTCATGCAGTGCTAGGTTCGGCCCTCTCCCAGCATGTCGACTGCTTTAGCGATGCGTCGTTGCCGAGTCTCGGTTGTCTTGGCTTGTTCGATTGAGAGCACGTGCCGCAGCTTGTGGCTATAGGACAACCCGTCGAAGAACCGCTTGGCGCCCGCATTACGGTCGAGGGCGTCCGCGAAGTCGGGTGGCACAGTCACCTCCCGAGGCTCGGTGTCGAGATCAATGTCGACATCCACCTCGTCACCGGCGGCGACACCGGCGCTCATGCGGTGCTCTGCGCTGATCGGGAGCATGAACTCCCCACCCATAACCGCCACGGTGCTGCGGTAAGTGTGACCTTTGATGGTGACACGGACCGGTGGCCGCTTGCTCGGCCCGAGTCTCTCAACGACCTCCACCGGAACGGGGATACCTGTGGCGGTTTTGCCGCCGAGCTGGACTATAGAACGGAATTTCACAAAATCCTCCTATTGTTTCAGTTTCGCACGAAGCTCAGTCTTTTGCCAAGAGCGCAGCCAGACGATCCATCGATTCGGATGCCCCCTGACTCCATACCCGACTGAAACATTCCGGCGCGATCCTCGATCGTCTCGAAGACATCTCTATTCGTCAACTCTGTCTTGCCGTCGTGCTCTCTGAACGTCACCGTTTCAACCAATATGTGGCCTGGCATACCTTCGAATTCCAATGTGTAGACCAGCCTCTCAGGCGACACGACCTCTCGATAGACACCGTTGAAGGCGTACACGTTGCCTTCGGCATCGCGCTGGACGAAGCGCCAGGTGCCCCCCGGCCTCACCTCCATCTTGTCGACAGTGGTCGTATACTTTTTCGGCCCCCACCATTGGGGTATAAGATTTGGATCGGTCCATGCATGGAACACGAGCTTACGCGGGGCGTCAAACGTGCGCGTGATGACCAACTCACGATCGGTCATTTGGATTCTCCTTGATCGGGCTGGTAGGAAAGAACAACGATACCTGAACTGAACGTCTTTGTATCCACGAGTCTCATTGTGGTCGTATCGCTCCCCTCTCTAAAGAGATGCTTTCCGTTTCCCACAACAACAGGGTGGACCATCAATCTGTACTCATCGATGAGGCCCTGTTGCATCAGCGTGTTTACAAGATCGGCACTGCCCGCGATCAGGATGTCTCCACCGGACTGCTGCTTCAGCTTGGACACTTCTTCCGTGATATTCCCCCGAATCAGGCTGGAATTGTTCCACTCAACCTCTTCCAAAGTCGTTGAGACAACGTACTTTGGGAGGCTGTTCATCCTGTCGGCAAAACCGTCTTCATCCGTCACGGATGGCCAGGCGCTTGCAAAACCTTGATAAGTCACTCGCCCCAGTAGAAGAGCGTCGCTCGCAAACAGTTCATCGAATTTAAACTTCGCCGCTTCTTCATTCCAGAACTGGAAGGACCACTCTTGTGGCGCTTCCATGACGCCATCCAGTGTCATATACTCGGTTACGACTACTTTTCTCATAACGACCTCCTTGTGATCAGGTAACGTTTCAGCCCTTTGCCAGGTGAGCCTCGAGGCGGTCCCAGGTTTCGGTAATCCCCTGGACTACGCCCATGTCCACTATCGCTTTGAGGTCCTCGGACGAGGAGAATTGTGTACGGGATGTGAGCTTTGTCTTGCCTTCGTGTTCGGCGAATTCCACCGTTATGAGCATCATGGGCATACCCTCAACCGGGTTGCCTTCCTCATCCGCGAAGCTATCGGTGTAGACGATTCGCTCCGGCTCGACGATTTCACGGTAGATAGCTTTGCCCCAACTATCCTGGCCCTTGGGCGATCGCATGCAGTATTGCCAGACACCACCCGGACGCAAATCGATCTTGCAGACCGGAAGCGTCCAGCCTTTCGGCCCTCACCACTGCGCCACGCGCTCAGGTTCCGTAAACGCCTTCCACACGAGCTCGCGCGGCGCGTCGAAAATGCGTTCCATAACAAGCTCTCGCTCGTCTGCCCCAGGTGCAGACGACATCGCCCCGGTGGCAGACTGCGTCTCGGTGCTTTCCACGCTACGGTTTGCTGTGGTCATTTCTTCCGGCAATTCTTTCGTCATTTCCATGCTCCTCTTGTTGAAGTTCACGTAGGTAGTCCTCCAGGCGGTCCATGCTCTCGTCCCAGAACCGGCGGTACTGCTCCATCCAATCGGCAACATCTTGCATGGGGAGTGGGTTAAGGTAGTGCAGTTTTTCACGCCCAACTTTGTGGGTCGTAACCAGGCCGGCCTCCTCTAAGATGCTTAGATGCTTCATCACACCAAAGCGAGTCATGGGCAAGTGCGCGCATAGTTCGGTGAGAGTCTGCCCCTCGGTTTGAGAGAGCACATCGAGTAGATGGCGACGATGGTGATCTGCCAACGCTTTGAACACATGTTCTACTTCCATGCCACTATTATACGTTACCATATGGTCACATGTCAAGAGGCAATATTCTGGTGATTACCCACATCTCCCATTACACCCGGTGACTGAAGTCACGGGCAACGATTACGAAGCCCGCATGGCGGACTATACAGGGTTACAGTACCAACTCAGTCGCCGTAGGGCGACTTTGTAAGTGTTGCCCGTGACTTCAATCGCCGGGTGCTGTTGGCTCCCGCAGATGTGGGTAATCTCCAGGCAAAATTCAATTGAGAAAGAGTCTATAGCGGGTCGGACTAACAGCAAGTTAGACGGTCCGCCGCGAAATACGGTACAATGGAGGCACCAGTATAGCTGTGGGGAGTGTTTCACAGTTCTATCGCCAGAGGAGATCTTATGGAAAAAGGAACACACACAACGGAAGAAGAATGGTATCAGATAGACACGCCTGTGCAATTCAGGCATGCCAATTACGAAATTGTGGTTGTGGAGCCTGATGGCAATGCCTGGATCGGCCATATATTCAAGCGTACCACGAAGGGTGCGCATGCATATATACCCAATGGACCCGAAACCGCCACAAGAGCGCCTGCGGATTGGCGGGAACGCAACCCACAAAAGATAGCGACGGGCATACGCATAGCGCCTAATGCGGAGGCGTAAGCTTTACATAAGTTTGCTTACAACTTCCTCTCCGTATGGGTGGCTAACGTTTGGTAATAGGCGTATGCACAGGCGTGGGCAGCATCTTGCCAAAATCAAACAACGATTTGCCGGAGTGCAGATAGTTCTCCGTCAGATACCAGAAGATGCCGAATACCAGCCCGTAGACAAGTAAGCCAACCAGCACTACCTCAGCAAGGCTTCGCACGAAAGTGTAGCCGTAGCGCACGTCGAACCTGACCTTGAAGAACGCTCCAACGCCGATACCCACAAGGAGCATGAGGCCCAGGTTGCCGTTCATCAGATTCGTTATGGGCTTGCCACTCATGTAGGCTAAACCTTGCAGCAGGGCAACAACGCCGATAAACCTGATGTACAAGTCGAGGCTCTCATTTGAGGCCGCTCCGTCGCGCGCTCTTCTCCTGATGCGCCAGTGGGCCTGCTCTATGCCTGTAGCAATATGACTACTCAGTCCGCCCGTGTTCAGGGTGGCGGTGGCTGCGACTGGCCCCAATCGGCTGCCACAGCTGCGGCAGTAATTTCTGGGCGCGGTATATTTGCTCCCACAGTCTTCGCAGTAAGACATCTGATCCTCCTCTTCATATCATATGCGCAACCGTCTTTGCGATGCGGCTTCAACCTCGTAAGTGTTCAGAATAGGAGTGGGGCAAATCAGCAGATTGTTAGATCAAGCCCCACCCCCGACTCCTCCATAGAATGAGAGGGGATGATAAAAAGAAGAAAGATAGATGGGGGACACCACCACACCACCGCATGGGCATGCCCCTGCACCCCTATTCTGAACGCTTACTTCAATCTCTTCTCAAAGGCAGTATAGATAGCAAGATCATATGGAACAATAGCCCATTGTGGTTAGTAGCCGACAGTTATTGTTCCCAACCCGCGCCTTTCTCAGAAGTTATTCGGTAATTGTGGTCTGCTGTTTCTTTCTTGCCCGCTGTGCTAACATGGAAGCACTATCGTATTCCGCATGGGAAGGAGAACCAGACGTGAACGTACTCGAAGCAATCCGCCGCAAGCGTGCCGTGCGCAACTATACCCGGCAGCCGCTACCCGAAGAGGTGGTCCGGCAGATTTTGTACGCAGGCAGACGAGCGCAATCTTCCAAGAACAGGCAGTCGTGGCAATTTATCGCTATACGCAACCACGACACGCTCCAGGCCCTTTCGAATATGGGCGATTTTGCAACCCATCTGCCGAATGCCGCCCTGGCTGTGGTCATCCTCACGCCCGATCCGGTAGCCAGCTACTGGGTGATGTTCGATGCAGGGCAGGCAGCCGCTTATATGCAGTTAGCCGCTCTCGAACTGGGCGTTGGCTCCGGAATAATCACCCTACACCGGTCCGAGCCTTCCAGGGCGCTGCTTGGCTACCCCGACGATCTGTATGCAACAATGGTACTGGCGTTCGGCTATCCTGCGGATCCCTCTGCGCTTGAGCCTGCCGCGAAGCCCGGTGGCCGGCGTGCCCTCTCGGAGACGGTACACTTCGAGCATTGGGACTCTCAACCGTCAAAGGGCGCTTCCGGCGACGAAAGTTAGGCCACGAACACGTTGCGCGGGCCTCATCACCTGCCAGTGCTTCTGGTGGAACCCTCGTGCGTCCTGGATTGTTGGCGAGAAAGCACAACGCCCACAGGCACTCCTCTCACTGTATAATGCCTGCGGAGCAGACTTGAGCTATATTATAGCCGTGTACATTGGCTGCTCTAGAGTCGTGCGCCATGCCTGAATGGTATAATACGGCCATCTGGCAACAAGAGGAGCCTCAATGAAGATAGGTCTGGACGCGATGGGTGGCGACAACGCCCCGGTCGAGACGGTGAAAGGCGCGATTGATGCCGCGCGAGAGTATGGTATTGAAATGGTGCTCGTGGGCAAGCCTGATGCTATCCAGGCTGAACTGGATAAAAATAGCACCGGCGGGCTCAAGCTAACTATCGAGCCTGCCGCGTCTGTCATCCCGATGGACGAGCATCAGCCCTCAACCGCATGGAGACGCCAGCGCGACTCCTCGCTCACCGTGGGCCTGCAAATGCTCGCTGACCGCAAGATAGATGCGCTTGTTTCGGCGGGCAATACGGGCGCGGTAGTCTCAGGCGGCACTTTTGTGGTGAAGCGAATCCAGGGAGTAGACCGCCCCGCGCTGGGCGTTGCCTTCCCCGCAATGGGCAACATTGGCAAAGTCTTCCTGGTAGATGTGGGCGCCACCCCCGATGCCAAGCCGCACTACCTTCTACAATGGGCGCGCATGGCCGCTGTGTACGTGGAGCGTGTGTACGGCGTCAAGGACCCGCGCGTGGGCCTGGTATCGAACGGCGAGGAAGAGGTCAAAGGCTCCGAGCTTGTGCGTGAGACGTATCCCCTGTTGCAGTCGAGCGGCCTCAATTTCATCGGCAACGTCGAGGGTAAGGATATTCCCAATGGGCTTGCGGACGTGGTTGTCACCGACGGCTTCACCGGCAATGTCATCATCAAAACCACCGAAGGCGTCGCCAAAATGATACTGGACCTGCTGCGAACCGAACTGACAGGCAGCATAACCAGCAAATTGATGGCCGCCGGGCTGCGCCCCAACTTCCGCCGTGTGCGCGACCGCATGGATTATGCCGAGTACGGCGGCTCTATCGTCATGGGCGTGGATGGCCTTCTAATCAAGCCGCATGGCCGCTCGAACGCGAAGGCGATCAAGAATGCTATACGTGTAGCCAAAAGCGCGATCGAGCAGGACGTTATGGGCGTGTTCCGTGAACTCGGCTCGAAGAACGAGCAGCGTGGTGGCGATTGATGAGTTTGCAATCGGTGGGCTGCTGTCTGGCCATGCTTTGCAGCTGCCCGCTTCCCGGTGCTATAATTACCCGATGCTCCACACGTGGGGCTGGATACTATGAAGATACTCTCTGTAGTCGGCGCCCGTCCGCAATTCATAAAAGCAGCCCCGGTTTGCCGCGCACTCAGGCGAGCGGGCATCGAGGAGGCGCTGCTGCATACGGGTCAGCACTACGACCTCGGTATGTCGGATGTGTTCTTCGTTGAGCTTGGCATCCCGGCCCCTCAGTACAACCTCGCTGTCGGCTCAGGCTCGCACGCCACGCAGACGGCCACCATGCTGATTGGGATAGAGGAAACGCTGCTGACCGAGAGGCCTGATTATCTGCTTATTTATGGCGATACGAACTCCACCCTGGCCGGGGCATTGGCAGCTGCCAAGGTGACTGTGCCTGTGGCTCATGTTGAAGCGGGGCTGCGCTCCTACAATCGCACGATGCCGGAGGAGATCAACCGCGTGGTCGCCGATAGCCTCTCCACCTTGCTGTTTTGCCCAACACTCGTCGCACAAGATAATCTGGCTCGCGAAGGTATCACGTCGGGTGTCCACGTGGTGGGAGATGTGATGTATGATGCTGTGCTGTCCTCGCTGCCCCGCGCCGAAGAAGTAGCGCCCGGTCTGCTTTCCCGGCTGGGTGTAGAGCGGGGTGGCTATCTGCTCGCCACGGTGCATCGCGCTTCAAACACGGACGACCCTGCCAACCTTGCATCTATTATGGCAGCGCTCAATACGTGCGGCGAGACGGTTGTGTTCCCTATGCACCCGCGCACCAGGCAAGCCATGGAAGCCGTCGGAATAGTGCCTGCCGGCAACGTGCTTACAACAGGCCCGGTATCGTACCTGGAGATGCTTGGCCTGGAAAAGCACGCCCGCAAGATACTCACCGATTCAGGGGGTGTTCAGAAAGAAGCTATGTGGCTCCAGGTGCCCTGCGTCACCATGCGCAGGGAGACAGAGTGGGTCGAGACCGTCGAGCTTGGGTGGAACACGCTCACAGGCGCGGATCCGACCTGCATCCTCGCTGCACTGGCCGCTCCCCGCCCTCAAGACCTGCTTCCGCTCGTGTACGGAGACGGTCACGCCGCAGACAAGATTGCGGGTTTGATAAGTGGGAGTAATTCGTAAAACGTTCCTCGCAATGGCAGTAAGCTGCAACTTTGTGTGCCATACTCAGTAAGATAGGTTACGAGTTATAACCCACCAACCGGAAGGACCAGACATGATAAACATGGCTCGCCCGCAGATCGGGGACGAGGAGAAAGAAGCAGTGATGAGGGTACTCGACTCAGGGCAGCTTGCCCAGGGCAGCGTGGTTGCTGACTTCGAGCAGGCTTTCGCTAGCTACTGTGGAGTGAAGCACGCTATTGCCACCAGCAACGGCACGACGGCTCTGCATGTGGCCCTGCTTGCTCATGGCATCGGGCCTGGCGACGAGGTTATCACTGTGCCGTTCACCTTCATCGCCTCGGCCAATTCCGTCTTGTATACCGGGGCGCGCCCTATTTTCGTTGATATCGATCCGGTTAGCTACAACATAGCGGTGGATCAGCTCGAGGCTGCCATTACTCCTAAGACGAAGGCTATTATGCCTGTGCATCTGTTCGGCAATCCAGCCGAGATGTCGCGCATTATGGAGATTGCCGGGCGGCATGGTCTCGCCGTAATCGAAGATGCTGCTCAGGCTCATGGGGCTGAAGAAGGCGGCAAGCGCGCCGGTAGCTGGGGTACCGGGTGCTTCTCGTTCTATCCGACCAAGAACATCACTACGGGCGAGGGCGGCATGGTCACTACCGATGACGATACGGTTGCGGACCAGGCCAGGCTGATTCGCAGTCATGGCATGCAGGTGCGCTATTACCATGAGACTCTCGGCTTCAACTTTCGCATGACCAACATACATGCGTCCATAGGCATGGCTCAGTTGCCCAAGCTCGGGTCTTTCAACGAAAGGCGCATTGCAAACGCCGCATACCTCAGCGGGCACCTGCCAACCGATAAGGTGGTAGCGCCCACCGTGCGCCCCGGCACTCGCCATGTGTTTCACCAGTACACCGTGCGCGTGAAAGCGCCTATAGACCGCGACGACGCTCGCGAGCAGTTGGCGGAGGCGGGGGTGGGCAGCGAGGTCTACTACCCGGTGCCCGTTCATCTGCAGAAGCTATACCTCGATCTTGGCTATGGCGGTCAGTCGTTCCCCGAATCCGAGAGGGCGGCACTCGAAGTCCTATCGCTGCCTGTCCACCCTGGTCTTACGCAGGACGAACTGCGCACTATTGTGACTGCCGTGCAGGGACTCCGCTAAATATGTCTGCAAGTACGCAAAACAAGACCAGGATAGCCGTGATCGGTGCAGGTGCGATGGGCCGCAATCATATCCGCGTACTCAACGACCTCGATACTGTGGTTCTGGTGGGTGTGGCCGATGCGGATACCGCTACTGCCGAGAGGGCAGCGCGTCGGTTTGGTATACAGGCATATGGCAGCTACACTGAGATGCTGGACCGTGAGCGGCCGGAAGGTGTGGTCATAGCAGTGCCGACCATCCTGCACCGGGAGGTGGCACTTGAGGCTATTCATCGCGGGATAAACGTGCTTGTGGAGAAGCCGATCACATTCACGGTGGAAGAAGGGCAGGAGGTAATCGCCGCTGCACAAGAGGCGGGTGTCGTGCTGACGGTGGGGCACATCGAGCGGTACAACCCGGCCATCCTGGAACTGCACAAGAGGTTGTCGGCGCAACAGCTTGGCCGCGTCTTTCAGATGCACGCCCGCAGGCTCGGACCTTTCCCGCCGAGGGTGCGCGACGTGGGCGTGGTGATTGACCTGGCAACGCATGATGTTGATATAATGCGCTTCTTCAGCGGGTCGGAAGTGGTGCGCGTGTATGCCGAGACCGCCCGCCGCATCCACACAGAGCACGAAGATTTGCTATCGGGACTGCTGCGCTTCGCCAACGACTCGATTGGCGTGCTGGACATCAATTGGCTCACGCCCACCAAGATCCGCGAGATGATGGTTACGGGCGAGCGCGGCATGTTCCACGTGAACTACCTGACGCAGGACCTCTATTTCTACGAGAACAACTACGCCAGGACCGACTGGGACGCCATCTCCCACATCGAGGGCGTAAGCGAGGGCGACATGGTGCGCCTACGCATTGACAAGACTGAGCCACTACGTGTAGAGTTGGACCGCTTCGTGCGTGCCATAAACGGCGAACAAGTTGCCCTGGTATCGGGCGAAGACGGGCTGGCGGCCCTGAACGTCGCGCGCATGATCGTAGAATCGGGGCTGGAAGGGTGCGCTATACACCTCGGCGGCGAGCAGCCTGTGGAGAGGAGATCATAGACGTTGGCAACGAACCAGTATAGAATAGCTGTTGTTGGGTTAGGCAAGATCGGGCTGCCGCTAGCCGCACAGTTCGCCCACAGCGGCCTCAACGTCACCGGCTGCGACATATCCCCAGAAGTCGTGTCCGTCATCAATGCGGGGCATTCGCATATCAAGGAAGAGCCGGAGCTTGAGGAGCGCGTATCCCGTGCGGTATCGCAGGGTCTACTCACCGCCACCACAGATACGGCCAATGCTGTCAACAATAGCAACGTGGTAGTAGTAATCGTGCCTCTGATGGTTGATGAACGCCACAACATAGACTACAGCATCCTCGATGCCGCCACCGCCTCAGTAGCCGTGGGCCTGCAACGCAACACCCTGGTGATCTATGAGACTACCCTGCCGGTGGGCACCACGCGCACCCGCATAGCCCCGATGCTGGAGGAAGGTTCGGGCCTGCGTGCTGGACGCGACTTCTGCCTGGCGTTCAGCCCTGAGCGCGTGTATAGCGGGCGCATATTCCGCGACCTGCAACAGTATCCCAAGGTGGTGGGTGGCATTACGTCGGCCTGCACCTCAGAAGCCGAGCGGTTCTATCACGCGGCACTGGAGGGCGCGTCTACACTCGCAATGCATAACGCAGACACTGCGGAGCTGGTCAAGCTGGTAGAGACGACCTACCGAGATGTGAACATCGCCCTCGCCAATTCATTTGCCCGTTTTGCCGCGGACCGCGACCTGCCTGTCCAGGAAGCCATTTTTGCCGCCAACACTCAGCCCTATTCGCATATTCACAAGCCAGGTATAGCCGTGGGTGGGCACTGCATCCCCGTCTACCCATATTTTCTTATCAACCAGTCGGATGACGATGGCATGGCACTGCTGCGCGAAGCACGCAAGCTCAACGACAGCATGGCAGCATGGGCACTCGACAAGTTGGCGGGTGTGCTAGGGGGGCTGGGGGGTAAGCGCGTGCTGGTGCTGGGCCTCTCATACCGGGAGAACGTAAAAGAGACGGCTTTTTCGGGGGCTGTGCGATTGCTGAAGATGCTGAACGAGCAGGGTGCGACAGCCCTCGTCAACGACCCGCTGCACACGCCGGAAGAGCTATCACGTTACGGAGAGCCTGTGCAACTCTCCGACCTGCCCGCCGTTGATGGCGTGATAGTGCAGGCGTATCACGACCAGTACCGCGCAATAGACTGGCCTCAGCTAGCGCGTATGGGCTGCAAAGCCGTGCTGGATGGCCGCAATACACTGAATCGCGTAGGCGTAGAGGGGGCAGGCATGCGCTATATCGGGATAGGGCGTTGATATTGCAGATCAGAGGCTATGTTATTACACTCTGGTGTGTGTGGGTACACGCGCTTTACGCCAGTAGAATAGATCAGGCATGATGAAAGTTCTTTGCATTTTTGGCACGCGCCCTGAGGCCATAAAGATGTCGCCTGTAATCCAGGAGTTGCAAAAGTTCCCGGACCGTATTACAGTGAAGGTGTGCGTAACAGGTCAGCACCGTGAGATGCTCGACCAGGTGCTGGAAGTATTCGATATCCTGCCGGACTACGACCTCGCCGTCATGACGGAGAACCAGTCACTATCGGCGCTGACGGCCACGACGATGTTACTACTTGAGCCGGTGATTGAAGCCGAGAAACCGGACTGGGTGCTGGTGCAGGGAGATACAACGACTACCATGGTTGCCTCGTTGGCTGCCTTTTACCACCGAGTACGTATAGGGCATGTTGAAGCCGGCCTTCGCACCGGGAACAAGTACCACCCCTTCCCCGAGGAAGTAAACCGCCATATAGCCGACAGCATATGCGACCTGCATTTTGCGGCCACCGATAAGGCGAGGGAGAACCTGGTGCGTGAAGGTGTGCTAGAGAGCAGCGTTATCGTCACGGGCAACACCGTCGTGGATGCCCTCCTCAATGTCTCGGACCGGCATTTGCCCTCGCAAACCATCAATCTGTTGCGCGACTTGAATAGCGTGAGCGAAGTGTCTGGCCCAGGTGTCTTGGCAACGCAGCAAGCTCGTATCATCCTGGTAACTGCTC
>JBBSIK010000016.1:0-15206 GCA_038232115.1 Chloroflexia bacterium | reverse complement strand
CATCATAGTCGGCATCAGACTCGGTGGGCGTCTGCACCAGGGCGGTGTAATGGTCGCGTGTTGGCGCAGAATGCTCGTGGGAGCGGTGTGCGCTAGCCTCAGCATTTGGATCGCTATGATCAGGCATGATTTTATTCCCTCGACAGGAGGCAGCAGAACGGGCAAGACGAGGGGCGGAGAGGCTGCTGAAATAACTACTATTGACTGGGCAACGTGCCGCCTTCGCTGGAGGAACCCACACCATCCCACGTTTGGGATGGCGGGCTACTGGTATACGACAACAGGCATCTGCCAGCCATATTATAGACCCGACCGGTCAGCAAGTCAATAGTGTGGCAGGCTGGTAAGTGTTCAGAATAGGGGTAGAGGAAAAACTGGGGTTGGGATCTTCCCATACCCGCTTCTTACCCGGAAGGGAACTACGCTGGGAGCGTAGTCTCCTACGGCATCACTCGATTGACCCACTCCAGAGGTTCCACGGGTGGGCCGCTTACGTGCAATTCCCAATGGAGGTGGGGACCATTGGAGAGGCCCGTATTGCCGGAGAGGGAGATTATATCGCCCTTCTTGATGACCTGCCCTACCTGAGCGATGAGCCGGGAGTTGTGGGCGAACAGGGAATAGACGCCCATGCCGTGGTCTATGATGATGGCATTGCCACGCACGGCCAGTCTACCAGCGAACACTACCTTGCCGCCTGCGGGAGCATGGACGGGCGAGCCTTCAAAAGCAGCCATATCCATACCGCCGTGGTAAGTCGTAGGCTTGGAGCCATCGGGGCAGCTATAACAGCGGCGCGTCGCAAATAAGGAGGTAATACGTATGTTGCCATCGAGGGGCATTCGGAAGTTGCCGTCCCAGTACTTCTCAGAGGTGCGCCCGGAAAAGATGCTGTTTAGAGTATCCAGCTCCGGCTGCGTTATACTGGGATCGAGCAAAGCGGCTGTAGTGGCGTCGAATTGCAGGGACTCCTCCGGGAAGGAGTAAGGCTTGATCTCCAGCGTGCGAGTTACCGTGCGGTGACCACCATTGCCGTTCTCAAAGTTGAGAGTGACTACATGCTGGCCCAGATCAGCGAACGGTACAGCCCCTAGCAATGCCCATACAGTGCTACGTTGCGCATCGTGCGCGAAAAAGAGGGAGCGTCCCTCGTACTGCCCCGTCACTGTGATGTCCGAAGAGGCAGCTACCTCAAGGGTGGTGGTGTGCCCCTCAGCCAGCCGTGGTGGGTCGAAGCGCACGAGCGTGCCCATGGGTAGATTGAAACGGCCATTTTTGAGAGCCATGTAGCCTACGGGCGATAGCTGTATCGCGTAGCCGGTATTCAACAGGTCGGCGTGATACTCCATGCGAGCGCGCTCGAAATATTGTACCGTGATGCCGTCCTCGCCCATCTCCTCGCTAAGTGGCAGACCGAAGAGACGCAGGCCGCCGTTCAAGCGCCAGTATGTAAGAAAGCCGCCCGAAACTGTATGCCCGGTCTGTGGAAAATAGAGCGAAGTGTCACTACCTGTACCTGCGGCAGATAGACGGTTAAAGGTGCGGCTACCCAGGATAGCAGGTGTAAGGACGCCGAGTTGCACCTGTTGGCTTGCGGGCAGTTCGGGGTGCCGTTCCATGCGAGCGCGCTCGAAATATTGCACCGTGTATACATGACCGTCCGGCAACTTCTCTGCGAACGCCTCTGTAAGCGGCAAGCCGAAGAGATCGGAGCCTTTTTCGATAGTCCGGTAGTAGTTGAAGAAGTCGTCCGATACCAGATGGCCCGTCTCGGTGAAGTAGCGCAGCGAGGAATCGAGGTTCGAGGGTGCGGGGCGCTCAGCCACAGGATCGCCCGCGAATGGTACAAGGGTAGGCGTGGCAGGCACTGGAGTTGCTGGAACCGGCGTTGCCGAAGGCTTAACTGAGGCTACTCTGTCCGATGTCGAAGTAATGATTGCGGTTGAAGATGGAGAAAGGCCAGCGCTCGCCTTCATAGCGCCGGGCCACTGCACAACACCAGCCTCCAACAGGCTCGATGCAAGCACCAGGAGCAGCAGTATAGCAGCCACTACAACCAGGATGGGAGACAAGCGCCTGGAACGAGTGCCATGCGCACCGGGATCGGTGTTCCTCTGGTCAAGTTTGCGGAATAGCAAGGGGTTCTCCGGTGAGGGTAAGTGGGTCAATAAAGTGTGAAGGGATAGTAATTTAGGGCCTACGCACCGACGAAGGACGAAAGACGAAGGCAAAAGCCAAATTGCGTAAATCCTGATTCATAAGATGCTCAATTCGTACATACATACAGTTCATCAGGTATCTTTGTCGGCATGATTCTATCTGCGACAAAGATACCTGACGATTTACTTCAACGCCAACCAATGTTCTGAGTGCAGACATGGCTGGGTTGGAATGTCTAGATGCAACAGGAGCAATGCGCCGGTAAAGTTGGCTTTATGCTACCTGCGCTATATCCACCTCCGAACTGAGCGTGGAGGGTATCTCTCTAATCTGGTCTTTGAGCGTGAGAGATGGCAGACCAAGCAGGGCGATCCAACCACCCAGAATACACATCACGCCCGCTATGAAGAAGACGAGAGGAATGCCGATAACGGAGCCAAGCACTCCCGCCAGGCCCATCGAGGTGAGGGTGGCTGTGTCGCTGATCGTGCCGAGACCGCCTCCCACTCGCCCTAACTGGTGGTTGGGTACAACGATCTGCATCAAGGTCATCACGCCAGTGTTTATAGGCGCAACTGCTGCTCCCACCACGAACATAATGGCTACCAGCATCCAGTATTCAGGTAAATAGCCCAAGGGCAGCGTGCTCGCACCCGCGAGAATCAGACTGTAGACGATAAAATCCTTGGGTGAGCGGTTCGACATAAAATTGCCAACCACCACACTCGCAAGTATCATGCCTGCGAAGAAAGCAACGTCTATCAACGCGAAGTGCCACCCAAGTTCAGCCGAATCTGTAAAACCGAACTTCGACTTGAGAAATGACACCCACAGCACGTTGAGCGCGCCCACGCCAAGCATCGTCACGCCGAACACCACCGAGAGGGTTGCCATAACTTTGTTGAAGGCCAGCGCCTTTATGCCGACCACAAGCTCTTTGCCCACCCGACTAAAGGCACCACCTTCTGACGGTGTCTCAGAGACGGGTTTGGTGGCCTCTTTAGGCAGCCGTATCATCCAGATGGTAAGGGCGGAAATCAGGTAAGAACCTGAGTCGAAGACAAAGGCCAACCATTCATTTCCCTTCCCAAGCAAGAAGAAGGTCGCTCCAGCGAGGGCGGGTCCAAGCACAAAGGCCATCGTCATAGAGGTTTGGGAGAGGGCGTTGGCGGCGGTGAGGTGTGACGGCGGCACCATATTCGGTATCAACGCGCCTTTGGCGGGGTTGAAAAAGGCGCCTACCGAGGACATCGTGAAGGCGAGGAGATACATGAGCCACAGGTTCTTCGACATGAAAGCGGGGATCATGGCGAGCGTAAGCGCGGGCCGTATAAGGTCTGACGCAAGCATGGTCAAGCGGCGGTCCCATCTATCTACGAACACTCCGGCGAGCACGCCAAAGAGAAGTCGCGGCAGAGTGGTGGCGATCATCACGCCTGAAATTTGCTGTGTGGTCTCGCCCACATTCTGCGAGAAGCTGCCAACCACCACCATGATCGCAAGAAAGGCAAAATAATCTCCCATCTGGGAAATCACCTGGCCGAGCCAGAGGTTGAGGAAGTTACGGTTGCCCAATATCGTCAGGAAAGTAACACGCTCGCCGTTCGCCTGTTCAGCCTCAGTTCTCTTGGACATCATGCCCTCCTCTTATGCTTGTTCTGCTTGGAGTTAGTATACCCGCTGCAATGCACAGGCCGATCAGTCTTAGTAAGTAGATTGGTATACTCTACATGTAGAATATAAAGTGCCCTGGACAGAGTGTTAGACCTGATGGGGTTGCATAGGGTCACGTTTTGGCTCATTCGGAAGGATGGAGAGGTACGAGCCTTGTGACGATATTATAGCACTAATGTTCTAAATTGTCAAGGGATTCTTGGATTACTTTACCCTTCTGCAGGGGGGAAATGAAAGTGAAAAGTTATTTGTTGAGCCTTGGGGGTTCAGGAAATAGCCGTGAGGCCAGTTCACGAGAGCTTCTTAGCCAAAGATGGTTTGATATGGGTAAGAATACTCGATGAACAGCTTATAAGCCGAGCATGGCCTTGGGGCTGACACTTCCCTTATATTTACCGTTACAATTTGCTTCACATAGACTTAAACGATTATTGATGCAAGTGTCGAGAAATGACCTCGCCCGGTGTTTAGCATATATAGGCTTTCGCTTGGACCAGAACAGGGGAGATATGCTAAGGCTCGTTCTTAGCGAAATCATATTGCTTGTTGCTATCATGCCTGGTTGTATCTCAAGGTTGGTGCCTTGCGGCGGGGCAAGTCGTTGTGTCGCGCTCAGTCGGACCTACTCAGTGATTACTTCGATTACTTGCGTGCTCAACTACGTAATCCTGCCATTCCTGCCATCGGTCTCCCCTGAGCGAAAGTCCTAGAATTATAACATAAGCAGCAGGGCACATGGGCGACGCGCGATAAGTGTTCAGAGTAAGAGTAAAGCCCGGTAAGAATGCACCGCACAGGCGCAGAGGAACGCAAAGGTAATGCTGGTTTTTCTGTACGCCCTCTGTGTAATCTCCGCGGCGTCTCCCCGTCCTCTGCGCCTCTGCGGTGAGTTTCCTGTTTCCAGATACTCTTACTCTGAAAACGTACACCCTGTCACAATCTTGCCCACATTAACCTGAGCATGTATAATGTGTACGCCTAAACATAGTCCAGGCATGGGCGAGCGTAGCGCGCACAGAAGTAGAAAACCCTAAGCAGCACTCAAGCAGCTCGGGGTTTCGGCTTATCTGAAGAGGTAAATAGCAGTTGCTAAACCAGGGGTGGAACGCAAACAGACCGGTATTGAAGGAGACTATGACCAATAGTGGATAACAAAGGCGCGAAGGATGAGCAGACACCACCCCCACATCGGGTCCACGCGGACTCGCCTTTCCTACGCGCGCTCGCCTGGATTGGCCTCGATCTGACCGGGCCTGAGAGGGCGTCCGTTCTGCAGATAGGCATTTACTCGCTACTGGTATTTATCCCGATAGCCGTAGCTGTGCGGTTGCTGCACCTGGGCGATGTATGGCTCTTTATAACGGCCTCGGCGGCCATCATTCCCCTGGCTAAGATACTGGGCACAGCCACAGAAGAGCTGGCGCTACGTGTTGGCCCCGGCATAGGCGGCTTGCTGAATGCCACTTTCGGCAACGCGGTGGAGATGATAATAGCGTTCTTCGCGCTACAGGCGGGGCTGTATGACGTGGTAAAAGCCTCCATCACCGGCTCCATAATAGGAAATGTGCTTTTTGTTCTGGGCCTGTCTATCTATCTGGGCGGATTGGGCCGCGATAAGCAGACCTTCAATCGCACGGCAGCAAGCGCAGCAGCCTCTCAGCTTATCCTTGCCTCGGCGGCTCTGCTGATCCCCGCGGCCTTCGCCATCACCTCCCCTGCCGCCACGCTTACCACCTCACTCAAGGAGCAACTGAGCATCAGTGTCTCTATTATCTTGCTGCTGTCCTACGTTGCCCAACTGATATTCTTCCTGCGTACCCACAAGCACCTCTACTCCGAGGAGGAAGAACTGGATATGCACGGGCAGGCCTGGAGCATTCGCCACTCCGTTATCGTGCTCGTTGCGGCGACGGTGCTCGTGGCGATCATGTCCGAGATCCTGGTGGAGGGCGTAGAATACTTGACGCACCAGATTGGCCTTACCGAGCTATTCGTGGGCGTTATCCTGATAGCGATTATCGGCAACGCAGCCGAGCACCTCACGGCGGTAATCGTGGCTATGAAGAACAAGATGGACCTCGCTGTCAACATCGCCATGGGTTCGACGCTACAGGTGGCCCTTTTCGTAGCTCCGGTACTTGTGCTGCTGGGCTTCGTCATAAACCGCCCGCTCGACCTCTTCTTCAACCTGTTCGAGGTCGCGGCCATAGGCGCCACCATGCTCATCGCTAACGCCATCACACAGGACGGCGAAAGCAACTGGTTTGAGGGCGTGCAATTGCTGGCGGCCTACGCCATCCTCGCGGTGGCATTTTTCTTCCACCCCTGACGTCAGGCCTGAGTTAGGGCTGACGGAAACGCAAAGACGCAAAGATGCAAAGAACGCGCAAAGATTATGAAGGGTTACACAATATGCAATACGCAATGCACAGTTAGGGCTATGGTCCGATACGCATAGAGCCGGGTTATGCTATGCTCTCATGGTTAGATGCCTGCGAAGGCAACGCACAAGGAGACAGCATTGGCGCAAGACACCGCACAGCGCGCAGACACGTTCGACTCGAGCAATACAGGCCAATTCGTAAAAGACCTGGGTGATGGCCTCGTTATCCGGCATGCCACACCGGGCGACGCCGAAGCGCTAGCCAACTTCCATGCCGAGCAGCACGCTGAGCCACCCGCCACATTCGATGAGGGCATCAAAGTCTGGGTGCTCGACTTGATGAGCGGCAACCATCCCACCTTCAAGCCTGCGGACTTCATCCTGGTCGAGGATACCGCCAATGGGCAGATCGCTTCCTCCATGTGCCTTATCTCGCAGTTGTGGCAGTATGGTGGTATCCATGTGAAAGTGGGGCAACCGGAGATCGTCAGCACGCACCCGCAGTATCGCCGCCGAGGGTTGGTGCGCGAGCAGTTCGACGTGCTCCACCGCATGAGCGCCGAGCGGGGCGAGCTAATACAGGGGATTAGTGGCATCCCCTGGTACTACCGTCAGTTCGGCTACGAGATGGCCCTTCCTATGGACGGCGGGCGGTCTGGTTATACGCCACACGTGCCCAGGCTTGGTGATGGCGCTGAAGAGACGTACCGTGTGCGCCCTGCCGCCGAAAGCGACATACCGTTCATGCTGGCGATGCTCGCACAGATGGGGGGCCGCTATGAAATGACTGCCGTGAAAGACGCTACTCAGCTACGCTATGAGTTGAACGGGCGTAGCAAGGGCAATGTCGTGGCCTCCGAGC
Organism: Chloroflexia bacterium; assembly: GCA_038232115.1. Lineage (GTDB taxonomy): Bacteria > Chloroflexota > Chloroflexia > QHBQ01 > JADMIH01 > JADMIH01. The sequence continues at coordinate 8,127 of JBBSIK010000016.1, read as the reverse complement.
AGCGCATAATAGAGACCCGAAGCGGCGAAGCTGTGGGGCTGCTGGTGCATAGGCCTGCCTTGTCGGGCACCAGCCTTGCCACCTTCGTATACGAAGTCGAGCCAGGCACCTCGTGGGCCGCAGTGACCCCGCCGGTCCTGCGATACCTGCAATCCATCGGCCTCGAATATACCACACGCGATAGCAAAGAATGGAATGCCTACTCTTTTTCGCTCGGCAGCGAGCACCCCATCTATCATGTCATCCCTGAGCGCCTGCCACGCATCACCCGGTCTTATGCCTGGTATGTGCGCGTACCCGACGTGCCAGCCTTTATACTGCACATAGCATCTGTGCTGGAGAAGCGCATGCAAGACTCTGTGGTAGACGGGCACACAGGCGAGTTGAAGCTTAATTTCTACCGCAGCGGGCTGATAGTTGGCTTTGAGGACGGAAGGCTGGTAAAGGCCGAACCATGGCGCTCCGAGAGCACCAACGAAGGCAACGCGGGCTTCCCCGATCTGACCTTCCTCCAACTTTTGTTTGGCCTCCATTCTCTGGAAGAACTGGAAGACGCTTTCCCCGATTGCTGGGCCAATGCCAACGAAACGCGCCCTCTGCTAAACACGCTCTTCCCCAAACAACCGTCTAACGTATGGGGGAATGGGTAAGGCGTTTTGGATTTATCGGACTCGCCTATAGCTTGGGTTATTGACTGCTTATATCGTGGCCGCTAGACGATACAAGTGGCCGCACGCATCGTCCATCGTCTCGGTTCGTTATCAGCAGCCCATAGACCGAGACTATAAAATCGAGAAGGGAAGATATAGAGATGTCAGCACAACACGATTTGCCTCAGGAACTGGTAGAGGAGTTTGTAATAGCAGCGCACGGAGATGAGGGGAAGGTGCGCAAGATGCACGCGCACGAGCCTTTTTTGATCTATGCCGTATGGGAGAAGTTTAACGAAACAGGGTTACAGGCCGCTTCCCACATGGGCAATCGTGGCGTGGCACAGTATCTTCTATCACAAGGCGCTCCCCTCCACATTTGCGCGGCAGCGATGCTGGGCTTGACCGAGGATGTAGCGAGGCTCCTGCGAGATGATCCCTCTTTGTCCACAGCTAAAGGCGCACACGGCATCACCGTCATGTATCACGCGGCCCTCAGCGGCAAGCCCAAAGTAGCCGAGCTGCTGGTCTCCAACGGTGGCGGGGAGGGGGTGGATCATGCTCTGCACGCGGCAGTGAGGTTCGGCCACACAGATATGGTGCGCTGGCTCCTGGAGCACGGCGTGAAGAACGTCAACGCCCCCAGCTTCGATAGTAAGACTCCGCTACAAGCAGCCGTCGAGGGCGGCCACACCGAAATAGCCGATATGCTGCGCGGATACGGCGGCACCGAGTAACTCTGCCCATCCTCACATGTCAATCCGGCTATGGCCCCGCCAGTGTATCACATCCAGGGAAGAAGGTATTAGATGTCAGCTTGGCGGCCTGCCCGCGTGTAAGTTCGCCGCCTGAGCGAAAGTATGGCCGGTTCGCAGCGCCGCAAGGCTCGTTGGGGCCAGTGTCACATGGGTAGCCGCCCAAAATGCTGCGAGTAGACAGCCGCTCGATATACACCCAGAAGGGGCTACCGTAGGTTACATCGGCATAGGTCTGCTGCGTATTAGGCTCAGGGTCTACGATCTTGGCGGCCTCTGAGATCATCTTAGACGCCTGTCCGCGCGTTACAGCGCCATTGGGCCGAAAATACGGGCGCTCTTGGTCGTCGCAAGGCTCAGTATTGCGACCGCACGTATAGCCGCCAACGACGCCCCTCGCCGAGAGCCGCTCTACAAAGACCCACAACGGGGCGTCGGGCGGCACATCTGCGTAGGTCTGGCGCTGGGTGGGCACCGGCTCGCTGAACCCCGCCGCACCCGCCACGACCTTGGATAACTGTGCCCTGGTGATATTGACGTCCGGCCTGAAATAGATGCCGGGGCAAGGCTCACCCGCAGCGCCGCACCTGTATCCCGTCATCAAGCCCATGCAGGCCAGACAACGCACATAGGAGTAAAAAGGCGCAGTGTCCAGCACGTCGTTGAACTGCACCGAGCAGGTGGTGGGAGAGGGGGATGGCGGCATGGGCGTGGGAGGTGGGCCTGCCAGTATGGTCACCTTGTCGAAGCCAACGTCCTGCTGGGAGGTGCCATCCGGCAGCAGATTGCGCCCGTCGGTCCACGTCAGGAAGGCAGTGTTGCCGGTTGCCGAGTGATAATTGTAGTCGCCTGAGTAGCAATCTTCAAACGTTTCATCCGGTTGTATGAACTGAGGCATGATTACGTCGCTCACCGGCGCATCGGCCTGCCAGGTAACGCCGTTATCCGTCGAAGTGCGGCCATAATACTCGTAGTTGTAATTGTTGGTATGTCGCCTGTCGTACCACCCGGCCACCAGTGCGCCATCCTGCGTGACTGAAAGCGAGGGCATCCATTGAGCGCGGTTGGTCACATCAGTATTGAGCCGCATGGGAGCCGACCACGTGTCGCCGTTGTCGGTGGAGCGCACGTAGTAGATGTCGCCCACATCCCCCAGCGACGAACCTGCGCCCGCGTAGACGTAATGCACTACCCCGTTGGGTCCTGCCGCGGGTTGGCCCCAGCCCATGTGCCGCCAGATAGGGCTGATGGCACGGAAGTAGGGCGTACATTGCTTATCGCCTACGGGTGGAAATGGAGGCCCCATCTGTATGGGGTTCGACCAAGTCGCGCCTCCATCCGTGCTGCGAAACACGTAATTGGTGCGGTCGTTGACGCCGCCGCCACCCTCGTCCAGAGATGCCACGAATACCGAACCGTCCGGCCCGCCCGTGATCTGCACATCGCGCAAAAAGCCGCTTGAGAAGAGATTATACGGCGCGCTCCAATTGGCGCCATCGTCCGAATAGACCACCTGCAAGTTGGGGTTGGGATTGGCGTAGTTGTTGAACGAGATATACTGCCGCCCATAGAAGGGGCTGGAAAAATTATTGTCCACCCAATGCGATTGGCGGTCATCGTCGCTACCCACGTGGGCGCATGCCCCTGTCGTGAAGTGAATGCCGTCGGGTGAGGTCCACAGGCCGATGCCAAACGCGCCGCAGTCGCCCTGTGCCGCGAGATCGGACGCGAACCACGTGCCCAGCCTGGCGTTGTACACCACGGTCGGATCACCACCGTTGGTGCCGTGACCCGTGCAAAGTGGATTGGGCCGAATCTCAGTGAAGGTAGTGCCGCCATCCTTGGAGTAGGATGTGCCCGCAGCGCAATCGGCACCGCCCATAGAGCTGTTATAGTTGACCACCACCGTATTGCCGTTGGCCCATACCACGCTCTCGCTCTGCGTTACCTTCGGGTAAACGTCGGCGGCGTAGTTGTTCACGGTCTTATCAGGTCCACCCAGGTAAAACGCCGCCGTTAGCTTGTCAACGATAGCCGAGGCCATGTTCTTGTTGGCGGGCGACCCACCCTGTGATGCGCCGCACGCCACCATAATGCGCGAAGCCCGCGTGTTGGTCTGCCTATCTATCCCGCGTGCGTGTATCTGCGAGCAATCAAAACTCTGTTCCCTTCCACCCCACACGCCAATGGACACAACACGGCCAGGCGCGCCCTCGCCACCCTGTAGCCCTTGCTCTCCCGGCGATCCCGCCCATGCAACGCCCATACCGAACATGAACGCCGCGGCATATCCAATCGCAAGACACAGCACGCCCCACCGCAAGCCTTTCTTTAGCAGCATATACTCTCTCCTTACGCCTCATTATAAGGGTTACGCACTCCCAATGCTCATCGGAGAGATCGTCATAAAAGGCGTATGCAACTGGTGATTAGCCCACAACTCTGATTGTCCCGACGGTTGAAACCGCCTGGCACTGTTAGCTAACCGAGTTGTGGGTAATCACCGAGTATGCAAGTCGCGCAGGGGAACTCAATTCGTTGCCATGTTTCTGTTCTCGAACAAGTCCTTTGAACCCGCTTACGGGTTGCGCTGCATCGTGTCTGCAACATAGGGTGTACCGCCGGGGCACATCTCACGAGGATCACCTGGGCCTGCTACATGGCCGAACAGCAGCACATAGTCGCCATCCTGTACCTTCGCCTCATTCCAACCGGCACCAGTTGGTACGAATGATGGCCCAATAGGGCCTTGGCTTGCCGATCCCTCCGGAGGGATCGGAGTGATGTCGCGAAGGGGCTGGGACTCGCTACCACTGCCGCTCACTGCGGTGCCCACGATCATGCCACCGGGTGTCGGTATAGATGCCGACGCGACGGCGGGCGACTCCTCGGTGCGGATGTAAACACAACTGCCCTGTATCTTAGTAAAAGCCACCTTGCCCGCGATCCAACTATAGTCCGAGGCGTGCCCCATATGTGGGTACGTGCCCGCATACGGCGTGAACGAAGCAGGCGTAGATGCAGATGAGTCGGACGAAGTTGGGGTAGAGTCAGATAGAGTCATGGTCGAACCTCCCTGGCCTGGACTGGGGTTACCGCCGCACGATGCCAGGGTCACTCCCGCAAAAAGCAAGAGGGCAATGCCGGCAAAATGTTGTTTCAAAATATGTTCCTTTCTATTACAGCTATAGGTTGGAAAAGTGACAACTAATATCATGGACGACGGGCGACAGGTGTTGCTATCTGCCTCCTGAATTGTCCCTCGTCCCTAGTCTGTTGTCCTTGCTCTTGTTTAGCGGTCAATGCCCCAAACTATAACGCCACGGGTGATGCAAAGACGTGTATGTAGCAATCAACAGCACCAAACAGCATAGTGTCATTCCGAACGTAGTGAGCAATCGGTTGGTCCTCGTACTCAATTACAATCTTGCCACTCACTTTCTCTAATTCAGCATTGTCGCATACCTACCCGATTCCTCACTACGTTCGGAATGACAAGGGATAGCTTAGGTATTCAACACCTACTAAGAACCACTTTGCAGCAGCCCTGCCTATAATACTAAGCGACGGTATCTTAGTAACGTCAAGCAAGCAAGATACGTTCCGAGCAGCAAGAGGGGACCAGGCAACCTGCCCAGCCCCCACTACTTTCAACTCGGAACTCTCGTCTGCCCCTACCGCCCGTGGCACTGCTTGTACTTGCGGCCACTGCCGCAGAAGCATGGATCGTTGCGGCCAATCTTGGCTTTCGCGGCAGCCCCGGCGCCCACCGGCACTTGCGAGCGTTGAATAGACCCACCGGCGTTCTGTCCCGCCTGGCGAGATGCCTGGCCTTTGTTCTGCTGCTGTTGAGGGCTGCCGTTAGCGTTACCCCCCTGCGCGGGCTTGCTCCTACCCTGAGGAGCAGCAGACCTGGCCGGCTGGGGAGGCGGCGGAGCAGTGGCTTCCTGCTGCTGTTGAGCCTGAGCAGATTGGCGGGTCGCGGCGCGAGCGGCTTCGGCTTTCTCGCCTAGTAGCAGCACGTTGAGCACCGCAAGCTGCCTGATCTCGCCCTTTAGCTCATCGAACAGCTCATATGCCTTGATCTTGTACTGAATTAACGGGTCTTTTTGGCCGTAAGCTTGCAGGCCGATAGAATGGCGCAGACCTTCCATTGTGGTCAGGTGGCGCGTCCACAGGTAGTCAATCACCCGCAGCATCAGGTCGGCCTCTTGCCAGCGCACGAAAGCATCCTTGATGATGTCGGCCACTTCCTGCGGTAGCTGGCCCAGGGGGATGTTCTCCACCTGCTCCAGGCCTTCCACGCCCAACCTCTCCTCTATCTGGCGGTACACCGAACGCGGCAGGCGGTTGTCCACCATGGCAATAAGGGGCATCTGCTGGTTCGTCTCCATGAACACATCGCCCAGCGTGTGCTCGACCTCGTTGTAGAGCAACTCTAGCTGCTCCTGCACCTCAAGCACCACTTCATCCGTACCGTCCGTTGCCATCATGCTCGACCGTGAGCCTGCGTTGTGGTGAGCCTCGGCCTCGGCATAACGAGCCGCCGACTGCGAGGATAGGGTGAAGTTGGCGTCTATCGTCTCCAGCAGAGCACGCACGCGCAATTCCTTGGCGCTGGCCCCTGCCTCAAAACTCTTAACGCCGATCTTCCTGGCCTCGGTGGCGATATAGCTCTGCATCGCTTCGAGTTTGGGCCTGTTCTGCCCCTCGTAGTTCTCACGCACTATCTCGCCCAGGAACTCGCGGGCGTCCTCGTAGCCCATCTCCTCTTCCTGCATCTGCTGGATGATATTAGGCGGCAGGCCAAGCGTCCTGTTTAACTTATTGTAGTCCAGGGTGCCTTCGCCCGCGATCTCGTAGTACTCGTCGCCAATGTGGAAGAAGTCCTGCAACTTGTCGTCCACCTGCTTGAGTTGCGTGTCCAGCACGCCCTCGTATGCTTCCTCTGATACGACATTTAGCTCTTCCACCAGCCCATCTATATCGCCTTCCTCGGCCATTGGCACCAGGCGGGCCACCATGATCGAGCGCAATAGACGGCGCACGATCTCCTCCGGGAACGTATCCTTGAGGGCATCGAACATAGCCAGGTAGCCACCCTGTATCGGGCCGCCTTTCTTCTGCTTGCCATCGCCACCCATGAGCGGCGCGCCTATGTCTCGCACCTTCTCGGAGATCATCTCACCGATGATACCGCGAGGGTCGCCACTGCGGAGAATGTGGCGGCGGTCTCCGTACACGCTGTCGCGCTGGGTGTTCACCACGTCGTCGTACTCCACCAGGTGCTTGCGAGTGTCGAAGTTGAACCCTTCCATCTTCACCTGCGCCTGCTCCACGGAGCGCGAGATCATCGAGTGCTCTATAGGCATCGACTCATCCCACAGGCTCTTGAACAGGTTGGAGTTGACTATATTCTGGTTCACGCCTGAGCGGCGCATGATCTCGTCTTCGATAGACACGAAGAAGCGCGATGAGCCGTTGTCGCCCTGCCGTCCGGCACGGCCACGTAGCTGATTGTCTATGCGGCGGCTTTCATGTCGTTCGGTGCCGATGATATGCAGACCGCCCATCTCATTCACGCCGAAGCCCAGGATGATGTCGGTGCCACGGCCTGCCATGTTCGTGGCGATGGTGATGACCCCACGCTGCCCTGCCTGCGCGATGATACTCGCCTCGCGTTCGTGCTGCTTGGCGTTGAGCACCGAGTGGGGCATTCCCGCCTCCTCCAGCATCTTGCTAAGCTCTTCCGACTTCTCGATAGACACCGTACCAACCAGCACGGGTCGTCCCTCGGCGCGCATCCCTTTGATCTCATCTATCACCGCCTGGAACTTCGACGTTTCGGTGCGATATATGCGGTCGGGGTTGTCCATACGCACCATTGGGCGGTTCGTCGGGATGGGCATCACTTCCAGCTTATATATCTTGAAGAACTCCTCTGCTTCGGTCGCCGCCGTACCGGTCATCCCGGCCAGCTTGGGGTAGAGACGGAAGTAGTTCTGGATAGTAATGGTGGCAAATGTCTGGCTCTCCGACTGTACCGCTATGCCTTCCTTCGCCTCGATTGCCTCGTGCAAGCCTTCCGAATAGCGGCGGCCCTGCATCAGGCGACCCGTGAACTCGTCCACAATCACGATCTCGACGGGCAGCTTGGGGTTGAGCCGCTCGTTCGCACTCACCACCTTGCCCTCCTGCCACAGCACATAGTCTTTGTCGCGGCGAAACAGGGCGTGCGCCTTGAGAGCGTTGTCCACGCCATACACAAGCTGGAAGTTGTCGGGGTGGTACAAATTATCAACTTTAAAGAAGTTCTCAGCCCGGCTGATGCCTTCATCAGTCAGCACGGCGCTGCGACTCTTCTCGTCCATTTCGTAGTCTGTGCTCTCGCGCAACTGCTTGGCGAAGGCGGCGGCGCGCACGTGGACCTCGGCGTTACCCTCACCCGCTCCCGAAATGATAAGCGGGGTACGGGCCTCATCTATGAGGATGTTGTCCACCTCGTCCACGATGCAGTAGTTGTGGGCGCGCTGCACAAGGTCGTCGGGGTTGCCCGCGATGTTGTCGCGCAGGTAGTCGAAGCCGAACTCGGAGTTGGTGCCGTGCGTGATGTCGCACATGTACTCGGCTTTGCGCTCCCATGGGGCCATGTTGGACATTATCACGCCCACCGACATGCCTAGCATCTTGTAGATAGGCCCCATCCAGTCCGCGTCGCGCTT
>JBBSIK010000015.1:0-15407 GCA_038232115.1 Chloroflexia bacterium | reverse complement strand
CCACTACGCCGATGATGTAAAAGACAAACACCGGCACATAAGAGATCGTATCCATCACACTTCCAGTGCTGGCATGGGTGAACCAGAATTGGGTAATGCGGAATTGCCAGATGTGATAGAGCAGGAACAACAACACGATCAGGCCCGTGGCGCGCTGCCACATGAACAGGTTGTTGCGGGAATAGTTGTACGCCATTGTATTGTTGCGTGCATAGCCTGCGATGAAAAGCCCATACAGGGCATGGTACAGCAGGGGCAAGAGTATGACGAAAATCTCGATTAACTCCAGATAACGGATGCCACGCGCCTCACTCGACACCTTGTCATAGGCCTGCGCGCCATAAAAGATCGCGCCGTTCTCATAGAAATGGAACAGCAGAAATCCGCCTATGGGGACGATGCCAGTGAGTGAGTGGAGACGTCTGAGCCAGAAGTGATTGCGCTGAATCCAGTTAGGCCTGGCAGCAGGTCCTGCGGCGGGTTGCGCCTTTGGTGGGGGCGCTGCAATAGTTGCCAACGCGGTATACCTCCTCGAAAAAAATCCACGACTACTTTGTCGCGTCCTGAAACAGAGGTGCTCTTCTATCACAGTAATTGTACTGCAAACGTTCAGCTTTGAGAAGAGAGACGTGGGGAGTGAAACATATTGCGTATTGCGTAACCCTCCATAACCTTTGCGCGTTCTTTGCGTTCTTTGCGTCTCCGTTTTTTACGCAATACGCTAGGGTGTCGCTCCCGCCTCCGTTATATACTGCCTCGCCTGGTCTGCCCACGCCGAGCCGGGAGCCAGTTGGAGCACCTGCCGCCATTCGCTGACAGCGCGCTGTGTCTGTGTCGGCGCGGTTTTGCTGAGGGCGAGGCCGAGCAGCAGGTGTAGCTCCGGGCTGTCGGGTTGGAGTGAGACTGCTTGCTCAAGGGTGGGAAGCGCCTGGTCGAACTTCTGCTGGCGGATATAGCTGCCCGCGAGCTTGACCAGCACACCCACGTTATGCGGATCGAGCTTGATTGCGCTCTCAAAGACGGTTTGTGCCTGGGGGTACTGGCCCAGATTGTAATACAGGTTCGCTAGAGTAACCGTGCATTGCAGGTTCTTCGGATCGGAGGCCACGCACGACTGAGCATCGGCGAGCTGCTGGATCGTCCGGTCGGGCTGTGGGGCAGCTTCAGCGGTGGGTGTTACCTCCCGGCGCGCGGGCATCCCCTTGCCGGTGACGTTATCGTAGACTTGCGTCACGATCATGACGAGGAATACCCACATCATCAGAAGCACCAGTATTCTCTTGCCGATTGGACTCATTCCGTTTCTCGTTTTCTAGCTATTTCGGGCATGCGTTTGGCAGAGACCTGGATAGTGCGAGCCGCACGCTCACTCGCCTCGGTTATCAGTTGGTGTAGCCGCTCTATTTCTGTGGCTACCGCAGTTACTTCGTCACTAATCGAGCGTATATGCTCTCGCTGGCCGGTATCCAGACTGGGGTGGTCGGGTTCTTCGGACCTGTCTTCCGAGAGGTAAACCAGGCGGGACGAAAGCTCCTGCTGGCGCTGCTCAAGCTCGGCAAGTTGTGACCGCGCCTCGGAGACGCGCCTTGTGACCACCAGCACTTCCAGTTCGAGGTTTGCTTTTTCGGTGATCTGCGCCAGGTGCCCCTTCGTCTGCAAGACCTCATCAAGTTTACCCTGCACCTCAGACATGAGCGACAGTGCGTTCGCCACATCGCCATCGCGGTACACAACGAAGTCCACTATACGTCCCAACTGGGCCCGGTACTGCCCTTCCATTTCGTCTATCTGAGCCTGCTTGGACTGTATATCCGCAAGAAGGAGGCGCAACAGACCTATTCGTTTACCGAGTTCTGGCATGGTAACGCTCCAGGCTAAAAGGTAGTTCCAAAACGTGATGCGGTACGCTAAACACGGGTGCTGCATCTGAGGGACACTCTTTAGCAAGCCGCATCACGTTTCACGTTGCACTCTCCAACACGTTCTTAAGCCGGCTTATGTCTGCCGACAGCAGATTGCCCATGAGGGCGTTCAAAAAGATGTCAGGTACGCTCTGCACGTCCATATGCAGCGATATTGCCGTTTGCGTGTCGGCCTGTTTTGGCGTGAGGCGAAGCGTTAGCGTCGCGTGTGGCTCGCCTTCGATGGTGAACTTCACAAGGTGATTGGCCTGTAATTCAGCGAGGCGCAATGCGACAGTAGAGCGTTTGCCAAGAAAGTTCACCTCGGCACGCCACACGTCACCTTCGACGGGCACGCCTTCCGGGCCGGACGTTATACGGGCTATCGAGCTAATATAGTGCGGCGCATTGTGAGGGTCGGCTACATAGTTGAATACCCTGCCCGCGGACACGCTCACTACTGTTTCTCTCGTCAATCCACCCAAAGATCGTTCCTCCTGGAACAGTATTTCTTTGCGGTCAGCGCATTCTACGCCTCGGCGGAGGTTTCTTCTCCCACGGCGTCGCTCTTCTTGCGCTTACCTCTAGTATCGCCTCTGCCCTGCATGTTGTAAAGCTCGATCACTTCCTCGACCGATGTTGCATCTTCCGGCTTGCGTTCGGGTCGCTCCTTCAAGATGCGCGGGAACCGTAGCGCGTACCCCGGCCCGCTATCGGTTCTACCTGCCGGATGCATTTGCGAACGAGTCACTTCGTCCGCCTGAAGCTCGATAACGTAGCGTGGAACCACCCATACGTCCGGCTTGATTACGCTGGGCACGCGCGGATCGGAGTGCTCGATCTTGTCTGCCTCAAGACGCCGCCACAGTTCCTGCCAGCCCTCGTTCGTGAGGCCGCTTGCCACACGTGTGACCGTGGGAAGCGTGTCGTTGGCTTTGTCGTAGACCGATACCAGCAAGGAGCCGATGCCCCAGGAGGCACGATGCCCCTTCCCATAATAATAACCCACGATAGCGCAGTCCACAGTGTCGCGCATCTGCGTCTGGTATGACCGCTTCATCTTTATCCAGTTGAAGCCGCGTTTGCCCGCCTCATACGTACCGTCGAGCCGCTTGGCGACTATGCCCTCCAGTCCTTCCTCAAGGGAGTCCTCATAAAATAGTACGATCTCCTCCGGGTCTTCGGTCGTTATGGAGGTGGACACCTGTATCCCGCCAAGTCCAGTGGCGGGCGCGACGGCGGCGTTCAAGGCTTCTCTCCGCTCGGTGTACGGCGCGCGCGTCATGTCCTGACCATCCACCAGGAGTAGATCAAAGGCCAGGAGGCGCAGGGGCAGACTGGTGCTCATCTCATCTATGTTGTGTACGCGGCGGCGCTGAGAAGTCACCTGGAACGGCTGGAAGCGGCCCGTCTCTGGATCGTAAGCGAGCGCCTCGCCTTCGATGATGATCTCCTGGGCGGCTATCTGGGCCTGCACCGCCGCAACTATGTCGGGGAACATGCCGCTCATATCTTCCAGCCCACGCGAGAACATAGATATATTTGCGCCGTTCTTATGCACTTGCATCCTGAAGCCATCAAACTTCGGCTCAACGGCACAGCGTCCAAGTCTCGCAAGGATCTCCTCGGCGCTATCGGCGCGTTCAGCCAGTGCCATACGCACGGGGTTGCCCGCCATCACGTGTATCTCGGCCAGGCCCTCCACACCACTTGCATAGAGCGTGCGCGCCACAAGGCCGAGATCGCTGGAGAGATTGTAGGCCCGCTCGATGGGCGGCCTGGCCGACTTATCGCCCGCCTTCGCCACCGAAAGCGCGTCCATCAAGGTCGGATCCCCTATGCCCACGCGCAGTCGTCCTACTACTATTCTCGACACATGCTTTGCCTCTAGTGGAGCGAGACTTCCCAACAACTTCGCAAGCAGAGTCACCTTGGCTTCCTGACTACCTGAGCCTGTGGTCTTTGTAATCTGCATCAGGTGGGCATAGACCGCTTGCAGGGAAACACCGCTGCCCTCTGACTCCTGGTCGGCATCATCGGAGGCAACAGTCTGGCCGGGGGCGTTGGCCGCGAACTCCTGCGCCACCAGGCCAACGTCGCCAAGCTGCTTGAAGCGCGCAAGTACCGTATCAGCAGGTACACTATACGCCTGCGCCACCGAGCGGAATATGAGCCGCTCGTTCATGCCGAACTCTTCCTGGATGAAATCAGGGAGAAGGCGGCCCTGGGTCAGGTACATCAGTTCACCGATGTCCACCGGGTCGGCCTGGCGAAGCAAGTCGGCCAGCATGCCGATCATCTGAGTGCGGCCTGTAACAGGCTCAAGGGCTTCGAGGGTCGCCGCAAGGGCGATAAAAGGCATAGTCATAAAGAGTGGGAACTCCTGGGAGCACTTAGTCTGAGGCCGTGGATGGCCTACAGCGCGATTATATACCCATGCTGATGGGAAGGCAAACGGCGCGGCGAAAGCGAAGAAGGCTAACGACTGGGTGGTCAGAGAAGAACTCATCGTAGACTTTGCGCCTTGCATTTCCCTCCTCCGCTAGCCTCTGGACTCCACTCCCCTACCTGTCTTGCAGACTGTCGAGTAACTCGCGGGTTTGCTCGTCCTGGGCTTTAGACGTAATTACGGCGAACCGTGGGTTGCGGAGGAGAATGTTAATCTGCCCGTCTACCGAGAACGTCGCGTTATCAGGATTGGTGTAGCGCACTTCCTGTTGATGAAGAAAGATCGGGAGGCCAGTGACAGCCGGATGATGCCACACCTGTGCCCCGATAGATGTTTGCGTAATCTTTTGCGCGACTTCCAGGTACCAGCTATCGAACTGTTGGTCGGCGAAGAGGGTCTGGAAAGCAACCAGACGCTGCGTGAAGTAGTAAAATCTGTCGGCCACAGGATACCGCTCATAGAGAGGGCTGGCTTCATCCACGTAGGACTGCAACACATGCTCACCCAGGGTCTTCGCGTACTCCGTGCCCGACAGATCGAACATACGACGCGCCATGCGGTTCATATACCACCGGTACCAGTGCTCATCTATCAGTACCATCGGATTAGAGTTATCCTCGGCATACAGCATGAACTCTGCTACCTGTGCCGAAATCTCTTCGGCGGTCAGAACCGGGACCTCGGCATGAAACACGGCCTCGCGCTCGGCTTGAGTAGCGCCAAGGGCATCCAGAAGTTTGTTCACCGTGTTAGGCTTGGGGTGAGAACGGCGCGACGAACCACGCTCCAGACGATTTAGAAACCCTGCATCTACACCCGCAAGCCTGGCAAATTCCTTCTGTTGCAGGCCGCGCCGTATCCTGAGTTGCTGAAGTCGCCAACCCACGTCGGTCGTGTCTGTTTTGCGCTGTTCCTGAATATCGCTCACTGCCTTGTGCCTCACAGATAGCTCTTACGCGCCCACGGCAACTGCAACATGCAGTCATCACCTATCTTAGTTCCCATCGAAGCTCAATAGTGCGACACGATGAGGCTACATTACGCGGCTTACGACTCGATAGCTCACAGCAAATTTGACAACGCCCCTACTATAACAGCATTTAACAGCATTCGATTGACGCTTGCGCCGATGCTCTCCAAACGAAGCTGTACACTCCTACAGCATGCCTTGCACCTCCGACCCTCAGATTTTCTCCGAGACAGATGCGAATATAATCCACCGCCAACCATATGTGGAAGCAGAATCAATGGTATGTTAGGAGTTGTAAGGAGTTCTCTCAAGCAGTTTCTCGCCCTGAATTACCCCCCAGACATAGTCGGCCAGCCACATATAGCCTTCGCTGCTGGGGTGGAAATTATCGGTCGAGATTAGCTCAGGGTGCGCCAGAACATGCTCGCTGACGGGAAACAGGTCAATCAGCGTTATACGGTCGCCGTATGTGGCTGCCATGCCTGCAATCGCCCTGTTCCACTGGCGGATGCCGCCCTGTATGAGCGAGCGGCGCATTGCGTCTGCGCCCGGCAGCAATGCGGAGAGGTCGGGTAGGTTGAGCAGAACTATATGGGCATCAGTGTCACCCGTCAACCGGTCGAGCGCGGAACTGAGGTCCCGCTCGTAGAGTGGGAGAGGGACACCACGCGCGGCATCGTTGACGCAGTTCCACATCGTGACGAGGTCCGGCTGCGCGGCAACGGCGGCAGGCACCTCCACCCTGTTGGCATCGTTGAGAGTGATGCCGCCGCGACCGAGCTTGACCAGCTGCGTTCCCGCCGGCATGCGTCCAGCCAGCTTGCTTACCCAACTCTCGGTTTCAGGGTTGTGCGCGCCGGTCCCCTCTACGTCGGAGGCACCTATGGCAGCATATACAAATGGACGAGACACGCCTTCTTCCACCCCGTGTTCATTAGCAGACTCTTCAAGCGCATAGGCTACGGGGCTTCTTACTGCCCATGCCCATGCGAACAACGTAGCAAAGATAATGACAATTACCAGGCCAACCATGATAGAGAAAACGGGAGATTGAGGCACTTACGTCTCGATTCTAGGGTTGGGCAGAGAGGAACCGGTTCGAGCAAGATAGATTAACACGAACCGAGATATAGTGACCGGTGATGTGGAGCCGCCGGCTATGGGTAGGCTGGCAGGAATCGTTTGGAAGTAACACAGCACGCCAGGGCCGTGGGCGACCGAGTCGCAGTATATTTCATGCACGAAGAGCCGACGATATGAGGACAGCAGCCATGCCGCCCACAACAGACAGGATGAGCAGGGTACCACCTATGTGCCCACTCTTTGTGCCACTGAACGCTAGGAGGAGTACATAGCCGGGCACGAGCGCCAGGAGCAGTATACCAACGATCAGCAGCCCCAGCGACAAGATCCCACGTGTTGAACGATTGCCCGCTTGACGAGACAAGTTACGCCTCCGGAAGTGTATAATTGGTGGGGTAATTATTGCACAGGCAGTGTGGTTCGTCAAATACGAAAGCACTTGTAAGTGTTCAGAATTGGGGTAAAGACGTTTCATGGTTACACAAGATTGAACCGCAGAGGCGCAGAGAATATACGTCGTTTTCCTCTGCGTCTCTGCGTCTCTGCGGTTCCGTACTCCTACTCTGTACACTTACAGGCACTTGATGAGGTCCGCTCAACGATGGAGATAAATGCTTAAGGCTCCCGTGGGCATTAGGCCCAGAGTTTCGGGTCTTAGCGTAGACATTAATTTGCGAGGCATGGCATGCTAGCAGGCCAGGGCGAGATAAAAGGCCGAATAGATGAGTTGCGGTTGAGCCACAGCGGCTATACGCGCCAACTTGGACGACCTGGGCTGTCGTCTGAGCGTCAGCAACGCCTGGAAACTGACGTGGCACTCCTTGATGAGGAAATCTCCACGCTGGAGAAGATATACCAGTTGGGCCGCATGGAACCGGACCGGAAGAAGGTGGAAGCCTCGGTACAGGAACGCCTCGACGTGCTGGCAGCGCGATACTCACAGGATTCCGCCCTCTCGCACCTGAAGCCTGATGAACTTGGTGCCGCATCGGGTGAGGCGAAAACCCTCATGTGGGCGCTGGGGCGTGACCGCCTTACTCTAGCCATGCAGGAGATAGTGAAGAGCCACGGCCCGAGGGATCCTAGCCGCACCGACCGCGCGATACCTAACATTCTAAGGCACTCGCTCGAAGAAGGCCCCGACCCCGATACTCGTGCGAGCGCCGCCTATGAACTGGGTAAGCTCGGCATCGAGGAAGCTATTCCGTGGCTGCTGGCTGCCCTGCGAGACCCTGATAGCTTTGTAGCACAGATAGCGGCCCGCGCCCTCGCCTACTTCTCAGATGAGGACCTTGCGGCAGCCGAAGTGCCGACAGATTCTATGGACGCGATACGTACCATTCGCCTCAGCACCGGCGGCGAATAGATCACGCGCCCAAACTCTGCTAATATGTACTGGATTAGCTTGCATAAACGGCCTTGCCCACCCTTAACCCCTGTGATATAATTCCGCAGAGAGCGGCCTGACACGTCTCGGTGTGTCCACGGCTCAGGTTACCGACGTCCTGTAATGTCTCATTTTTCACTTAGCGCATAGCTAGGAGGCATAAATGAAAGTAAGCGAAGTAATGATAGATAAGCCTCCCGTGGTTACACCTCAGGATACAATCGCGCAAGCAGCCCGACTGATTGATGAACTGCACACATCTCTGGTGCCCGTAGTGGACACTCAGGAGTTCAAGCATGTCGTCGGCGTCATAACGGACAAGGACGTGATGCGCTGCACAGCATCGGGCGGAAACCCCCAGGAAAACTATGTTCAGCAGTATATGGGTAACACATATGAGACGGTGCGCTCAGACGAAGACGTAGAAACTGCCCTCGCCGAAGTGCCTCAGGGTGTGGAAACTTCCAAAGGCGATACCGGCTCCGGCACAGAGGGCGCGCAGGGTACAGCGGGTACAGGTGGACTCATGGGCAGGCGTCCTATCGTAGTGGTGGACGGCGATAAGCGTGTTGTGGGCCTGATCACACGGCCCCACCTGGCGATGGATATGGCCAGGGTCCAGTCGGGTGCTGTGGTCTCTGGCCGCACCGAGTCGATGCAATTGGTATGGCGATGTACCGACTGCGGCTATCTGCTCACTCGTGCCGAACAGCTCCCCGACCACTGCCCCGACTGCGGAGCGCCCAAGGAACACTTCGTGCTAGTCACAGAGGACTAATTTGTAATTGAGAAGCGTGGCTGTTTGCGCCACGCTTTACTATTCCAGGTGGTTGGCTTTCATGTCCGCACCCAACTTCAGATTTATAGACCTACCGACCTCCGCCGAACGACTGGGCATAACCAGGACTCAACTGCTCCAGTGGGTAGAGGAGGGACGCATACGGCCCTTCAGCGGCAAGGGCCAGCAAAGCGTGTTCCGCACAGGCGATGTCGAGAGGCTCGCCGGCGAGTTGGGGCAACAGCGGGATGCAGACACCGCTGTCGAAGCTACTTCTGGTGCCGATACGGAGCGACCAGAGGCTGTGTCTCCTCCTGGCCGTGTTCGCAGACGTGACCCCGTAAAGCTGATCGGTACCAGACTCAGTATGGACTCTCGGTGGGCTGAGATCAGTGATGCTGACATAGCTACATGGGTTGACGCGACCGAGCCTGTACAATTCGAGCGGGTGCGAAAGGTCGCCGCCATCACGGTAGAGCGCCTCAACAAAGTGGTCGCAGCCATGGAAGCAAAAGGCTAGATAAGGTTCCCAACTCGAAGGTCCGCACCACGAGTGTTACATGCGCAAGAGAGTTCACCGTGGCCAAAAAGATGCCCCACCACTACACCATCGCTCAGGCCAATAGCATGCTACAGGAACTGACTCGCCTTATTCAGAGTATGCAGGTAGACAGTCGCCAGCGCGAAATGCTGCGCTCCAGGGCGTCTGAGATGAAGGGGAACACGCGCGGGAACGGATACCACAGCCCAGGCGAAGAAGTCACCCTGGCACAAGCCACCAAACAGGTCGAAGAGTCGTTGCAGAAATCGGTGCAGCAGTTCGTGGACTGGGGAATCGAACTGAAGGACCTCAATATCGGCCTGGTAGACTTCCCCGCGCTGCTGGATGGGCGCACCGTCTTTCTGTGCTGGCAGTTAGGCGAGTCCACGGTAGGCTTCTGGCATGAGACAAGCACCGGCTACGCTTCTCGCGAACCGCTGGACGATAGATTCCTCTAGAGGAGTGAGGCATCTAGTCCTTCGTGGGAGTGCTACACCCTTTTACGGGCTATTTAGGTAGATGGTTGGAGGGAATATTCCTCGTCCGTAAGTGTTCACACTTGGGGTGCAGGGGCATGCCCATGCGGGGGTATGGGGGTGTCCCCCACCTCTACCTCTTCTTTTTATTCTCCCCTCCCATTCGCGGGACAGTAATCTTTGGCCTACAGTCTTGACAACCCGAATGAAGTATGGTACATTAAGGGTAATCAAACCCCTCCCAGGGGGGTTGGGTAAAGAAGGAGAGAGGTGAGATACAGATGAGATCAGATGATACAAAGCACGATGCTCTCAAGCGGTTGGCCTATATCGAGGGCCACCTGAAGGGTATTCGCAAGATGGTCGAGGAAGACCAGTATTGCGTGGACATACTGAAGCAGACCTATGCGGTGCAGCGAGCCATTGATAAGTTCGAGAGCATGCTGCTGCACGGCCATCTCCAGTCCTGCGTGGTAGAGGGTATTCACGAGGGCCGCGACAAAGAAGTGCTCGATGAATTAGGCGAATTATTCGACCTGGCACAGCGCTAGGAGAAGCAGAGGTAATACCGTGGCAACAGAACAAATACAAGACAAGCTAATCACAGACGCAACCGGCACAGCAAATGGGGCAGATACAGCTATGGCGACAGAAACAATCAACACAAACAGCGCATCGGCCCTGGGTGCCCCGGATACGGAAGCCACCCTTCCCATAGGTGGGATGACCTGCGCAAGCTGCGTGCGACGAGTGGAGCGTGCCCTACAAAAAGTAGAAGGGGTACACAGCGCTGGGGTAAACCTGGCAACAGAGCGAGCCACCGTCGAATACGACCCCACTCTCACCAACACTGCTGCGCTACGTGCCGCTGTTGAAAAAGCTGGTTACACGATACCTACCGAGGAAGAGACCCTACCCATCGAAGGGATGACGTGCGCAAGCTGCGTGCGGCGCATCGAAAAGTCTCTCGCGAAGCTGCCGGGCGTGGAGAGTGTTTCCGTGAACTTGGCGACTGAGGCGGCAACAGTGAAGTACAACCCCGCCATGGTAGCTCACGCCGATCTTGGCAAGGCAGTCGAGAGGGCGGGCTACACGGTGCGCGCGCGCTCAACCTCCGCAAGTGCAACTCACATAAACGATACTCAAGGCGGTAGTATTGGGCAGGTCCAAGCAGTAGATATGGAAGATATGGATGCCGCGAGACGTACTCGTGAACTAAATACGCTCCGCTCCAAATTTGTTGTGAGCTTTGCGGCAGGCGTGATCATCATGGCAGGTATGTTCCTACCACTTCCCGTTTCAATGGAAGTGCGCTACCTGGCGATGTTCGCCCTTGCCCTCCCCGTACAGGTATGGGCCGGTTGGCAGTTCTACAGGGGCACCTGGCTCGCGGCTCGACATCTCTCGACCAACATGAATACGCTGATTGCCGTGGGTACATCGGCAGCCTTCCTATACAGCACCTTTGTCACCTTCTTTCCCGACTCGGTGCGCGTGGCGGGGCTGGTGCCGGAGGTGTACTACGACACGTCCACCCTCATCATCGGCCTTATCCTCATGGGACGCTACTTCGAGGCCCGCGCCAAGGGCCAGACCAGCGATGCCATCAAGAAGCTAATGGGCCTTGCTCCCCGTACCGCTCGTGTGGTACGTGACGGGCAGGACGTTGATATACCCGTTGAAGACGTGCAGGTGGGCGACGTGGTGCGCGTGCGCCCCGGCGACAAGGTACCGGTGGACGGCGTTGTTCTGGAAGGCACATCGTCTGTAGACGAGTCGATGCTCACTGGTGAGAGCCTTCCTGTGGAGAAAGCTCTGGGCGACGGGGTGATAGGGGCCACCCTCAACAGGAGCGGATCGTTCACCTTCCGGGCCACCAGGGTAGGTCGGGATACCGCCCTCGCGCAGATCGTGAAGCTGGTGGAGGAAGCGCAAGGCTCTAAGGCTCCTATCCAGCGGCTGGCCGATCAGATTTCATCGTACTTCGTGCCGGTGGTGCTGGCGCTCGCCCTCCTCACTTTCGCGCTATGGTACGTGGTAGGCCCTGAGCCTCGCTTCACCTTTGCGCTCGTCTCGATGATAGCGGTGCTCATCATAGCCTGCCCTTGCGCGCTTGGCCTTGCAACGCCCACCGCCATTATGGTCGGCACTGGCAAGGGCGCTGAACACGGAGTGCTGATCCGTGGAGGCGGGGCTCTTGAAGGCGCTTACAAAGTAAACGCTATAGTGCTCGACAAGACAGGCACCCTCACCAGGGGCAAGCCTTCTGTGACCGACGTGATTACCGCTAACGGCACTACAGAGTCCGACCTGCTGCGCCTGGTGGCCGGTGCCGAGCGTGGGTCGGAGCACCCGCTTGGCGAGGCGATAGTAAAAAAGGCCGACGAACTGGGCCTGAGCGTGGCCCCGGTAAGCAGCTTCCAGTCGCTTGCAGGGCACGGTATCTCGGCAACTGTTGAGGGCCATGAACTGCTCGTAGGTAATGCTCGCCTCATGTCAGACCGCAAGGTGGAGCTAAACGGCCTGGGAGAACAGGCAATTACCCTGGCTAAACAGGGCAAGACACCGATGTATGTGGCCCTCGATGGCCGGTCCGCTGGTCTGGTGGTAGTAGCCGACACCCTCAAGCCGGAGTCTCGGCAGGCTGTAAGCGAGTTGAAGGCATTGGGGCTGGAAGTGTGGATGCTTACCGGTGACAACGAGGCAACAGCGCGCTCTATCGCATCTCAAGTTGGTATCACAAACATCATGGCTGAAGTGCTGCCCAACCAGAAAGCCGACAAGGTGAAAGAGCTACAGGCTCAAGGCAAAATCGTGGCTATGGTAGGCGACGGCGTAAACGATGCGCCTGCGCTTGCTCAGGCTAATCTCGGCATCGCCATCGGCACAGGCGCAGACGTGGCGATGGAGGCATCGGACGTAACGCTGGTGGGCGGCGACATGCGAGGCATCGTAACGGCGATCGCGCTCTCACGCAGGACTATCTCCACAATAAGGCAGAACCTGTTTTGGGCTTTCATCTATAACGTGATCCTCATCCCGGTGGCGGCGGGCGTGCTCTTTCCGCTGTTCGGGCTACTGCTCAACCCCGTAATGGCGGCGGCTGCCATGGGCATGTCATCTGTGAGTGTGATTACTAACTCGCTGCGCCTGAGAAGCTTCACGGCACCGAAGAGTGCCGAGGAGATAGTCCACCCGCCGCTACGCGCACGAGTGGCGGATATTAGCTATCTGGTCGCTATTGGCCTGCTGGCTCTAATTGTAGGTGCGGTTTCGCTCTTCGTGTTTCGGCCCGCTATGGGTATGCATGAAGGCATACAAGGAAACGCGGTGGTGAGCAACATGAACAGCATGAACAGCATGAATATGGAGCACTCATCGAGTGGGGGTGATAATCAGGCGGCGAAAGTTGCACTGGACACAGATGGCGCTCTTACACCCAGAAAAGAAACTACACTTCGACTCAGCCTCACGGATGCGAGCAGTGGCAGCCCTGTAAAGCCTGTTCTGTCGCACGAGAAGGACATGCACCTTATTGTTGTGAGCCGCGACCTGAGCTACTTCACGCACATCCACCCGGAAGCGATGGGGCAGCCGGGGCAGTATCAGGTAAGGAATACCTTCCCGCAGGCCGGTGATTACATCCTGTACGATGAGTTCGAGCTTGCAGGAAAGGGAGACGAAGTACACCGCTTCGACCTGAAAGTTGGAGGGGGCAACTCTCTGGAGGCCCATCTCAGCCCGGATATGGCCCCGAAGCAGCTAGGTAGCTACAAGGCAAGCATCGGGCCGGGTGGTCAGATCAAGGCTGGCAACATTAGCAGCTTTGTGGTTACCGTCGAGCAGAACGAAAAGCCGGTCACCAACCTTCAGCCGTACCTCGCAGCCGCTAGCTACGTCGTGGTTCTCGATGAGAGCGCCGGTGGTTTCTCCCACGTTCATGCAGTAGCCGGTGATACGCCACCCACGGACACAATGGGCGGCATGGAAGGGATGAGTGCGCCACCGCCCGCGTTTGGCCCAAGCTTCGCCTTCACCCACCGCTTCGACAAGCCCGGACTCTACAAGGTCTGGTCACAATTCAAGCACAGCGGGCAGGTGCAGACTGTTAGCTGGGTGGTAGATGTGCGATAGCCAACGAAGTTATGAGGACTGAGCGCTGAGCGGTCCGTACTTTACCCTCAGTCCTCAGCCCTCATAGCATCGTCACTTGCGGTAGCAGAGTGGGCCGCATTCGGCGGTGTTCATCACTGGGTGGGTGCTGCCCGCTGAACTACATTGATCAATTCTACTAATATGATGAAAGGAACAAACCCAATGTCTCAAATTACTCTAAACGTACCGGACATATCTTGCGCCCACTGCGAAAAAACAGTGCTGGGTGCACTGCAAGACAAACCGGGTGTGAAGGCCGTGCAAGTCAACATACCCGCCAAGAGTGTGTACCTGGACTACGATGAAAACGCCTTTAGCCTCGACCAGGTAAAGGAAGTTCTTGACGAAGAGGGATACCCTATCGCCGGCACAAGCGAAGGTGGTACTCAGGAAGGCCCCAAGCGGGGCTTCATACCTCTGTCCAGCAAGTAAATTACTATTCCACTCCGGAGTTCCTGCCTGCCCTATCCTGCATACAGACACTACAGCACAGGACAGGCAGGAACTCCGGAGCGGCCCGAACGCGGGCGGCTGATTCTCAGCTACGCTCAGAATGACAATGGGTGGCCTGGTGGCTGTCTGGCTAACATTTTGCTAACACCCCAGAAAATCTGCCCTGGCTCAAGCGATAAGCGCCTCTGCGACTAGAGGACACCATCTAAGAATATGAAGACCGAAACATTCAACCTGGGTAATTTGTGCTGCGTAAGTTGCGCTGATGATGTGGAGCGGGCGCTTCGATCTGCCCCTCCTGTCAAAAGCGCGAGTATTGACTACCAGCACAACGCCGCTACGGTTACATACCAGGACGATGCTATAGACTCGGCGCAAATAGCCGCCCTCATCAGCCAGGCGGGGCTTGGCTGCACACAGGTAGTGCCCACCAATCCTGCCCTGGGTACACCGTCAGTGAGTGGGAACGCGACCGCCAATGCTCAGGGCAGCATGGAACGTGAGCACGATGTCCACGCAAGCCACAGCATGGAGGATGGTGCGCCCACCGATAGACACATGAATATGGCGCATTTAGCGCACCAGACACAGATGGCGCCCATCTCCATGGGCACCAAGATGGACCGCATGCAGTACGAGATGCCCGCTACCCCGGCCCAACACGTCCATCACGAGATGCGCAAGGGAGCGACGGACCACACAGCTATGGGCCACGGCGAGCACATGGGAATGGACCATGACATGTCCGATCCAAAGATGGACCGCGCCATGGAACTGGACATGCGAAACCGCTTCTTCGTGGCGCTACTGCTTACTATCCCCACGCTGCTGTACTCGCCTCTTTTCACCCAGTTCTTTGGAGTGCGGTTGCCCGCGCCCGTTGATCCCAATTGGATCATGTTCGTCCTTAGCACACCCGTAGTGTGGTGGTCCGGATGGATCTTCATATCGGGGGCATACCAATCCCTCAAGCACCGCGCTCTCAATATGAGCGTGCTGATCGCCACGGGCGTGCTGGCAGCCTACCTCTTCTCGGTGCTTATCCTCTTTGTGGGAGGTGAGAGTTTCTTCGAGGCGGCAGCCATGCTCGTCACCTTCGTCCTGTTCGGACACTGGATGGAGATGCGCGCTCGGCGGGGCACTAACGACTCCTTGCGCGCCCTCTTCGACCTGGTGCCACCTCAGGCTCGCGTAGTGCGAGACGGCCAGGAGAT
>JBBSIK010000014.1:0-15964 GCA_038232115.1 Chloroflexia bacterium | reverse complement strand
CAGAGGTAGATCAACCTGGAAAATGGCGGCGACGAACAACAACGCCATGCCTGGATATGCGAATATGGTCTCTACGCCGATTGCGCCGGAGAACAGGCCAGGCAGGCTGAGGGTTATGATTGTGATCACAGGTATGAGGGCGTTGCGTAGCGCATGCTTGAGGATGACCACCCTCTGCGTCAGCCCTTTGGCCCAGGCGGTACGCACGTAGTCCTGGCGCAATACTTCGAGCATGGAGGACCGTATGTACCTGGAGTAGCCGGCTACCTGCACGAAGGAAAGCGTGGCGACAGGTAGTATAAGGTGATAAAGGCGGTTCACCAGGTCACCGTCGCGGCCCGGATCAGAAGCGCCTCCCGGCGGGAGAAATGGTAGCCAGGTTGCGCCGTTGATATGCATCTGGGTAGGTATCACCGCGAGAAAGATGATAAGCATCAAGCCCAGCCAGAAAGTGGGCATCGAGAGGCCCAGAAATGAGAAGGCGGTAACTGTATAGTCGAGGCGCGAGTACTGCCTGACGGCCGAAATAATACCGATAGGGAATGCGATCAACAGAGAGAGGAGGAGCGCGCTGGTTGTCAGTGCCAGTGTGTACCCCATCCGGTCGCCCATCATCTTCATAACGGGCACGCCCCTCGATATCTGTAAGGAGCGTCCAAAATCGCCGGTGAGCACGCCTGAGCCTTCAATTACGACGCTACCTATATTCAAATATACGCCTTTCCTTACCGTTTCCTGCTGATCATTGATCTCGACTGTGTCCTTCGGGTCGAACAACCAGCGCAGGTAATTGATTGGGTACGGCGAGTCGAGCTTGTAAAGTGCCAGGAACGACTTGATCTTCGCAGGGTTGATTGGCTTATCGCCCGTTGCCTGTGCTCTCATCTCCTCGAGCTGGTCTTTCGGCCCGCCTGGTGTAAACACAAGCAGGGAATAGATCACCAGCGTTGAGGCTGCAAGCACTACAAAGCCTTGCAGGAGTCTCCTGATTATATAAACCGCCATCTGCATTTCCTCCTGGGAGTTATGTATGTACGCCGATCTTTGGGGCCTCTCAGCCTGCGACGTGCTGGCTTTTTCTCAGCGAACCGCGCAAGTATCACTGACTCTACTGGAAACGGAGGCTTGCGTCAACCCACCGTGCGCGCTGCATACCCTCGTTGCTTGGTCCTATATACCTTAAACAGCGCAGGTTCCTATCTGGTTCAATATTGCATTGCGGATATAGAGATATGGTCTTGTCCCATGTAATTAAGCAGGCCTTACAGAAAATCTTCTGTAAGGCCTGCTTAATTACATGCTCTGCTGGATGCCCTTGCTACTGAGGGCTTGACCTGTCGCGTTCATACATCAGGGTATCCTCAATGTATTCTCGTATACTTCGGTTCCTGGCGCTATTTCCCTTGGATGTCATAAGTAGTTCATAGGGATCGTACCCGATTACGTCAGGGAGGCCGTCGTTGGCCCGTATAGCAAGGTTACTTGCGGAGGGAGTCGTGACTACTATTTGTCTGTTGACCGTTAAAGGAGCTATAGAATTGGCCTGCGACAGGGGCGCTACTTCTGCGTTAAGTGCGTGCCCCGCGTTTGCAGCCAGGCCAATACCCAGGGTCAGTGCCATAGCCACGCCACCTGGGAGGAGTCGGGCGGCAATTTGTCCGCTGAGAGCGTTCCGGAAGGCGCTGAGGAAACTCGTTGCAGCCTGGGCCGGCTTTCGGGAAGACTGGCCTCCGTGGTCTGCGCCCATATTCAGGCGTCCCTCGATGGCGCGCATCAGCTTTCTGAATGCGCCTGTGGGCGGTTTCACGCTGCCGTATTCTTCCTGCATGTACAGTCGTACAGATAAGTCTAGCAAAGCGTCCTGATAGCTCAGGTCACTATCTGCTGTGGGGTCATACTTGCTCTCCGACTCGGCCTTTATTGATGCATTTGAAAGTCGTCCATCGCGTAGTAAGGGTTTGCTATCGGCGGCGGCTTTATGGGTGCGCTGCCGGCTTCGGTTGAAGAAATGAAGGGATACCATAAATATACCACCGGAAAGGATTATCCAGATATGGAGGCATAATGCCGCACATATTGAGTAGGTCGCCCGTTAGAGGGCCACAAGAGGAATGTACCGTCTACTTTCTAGCTGGACTGGTTGGGCAGCGGATAGAATAGTTGAAAGGAGTAAGGCCCTCACCTTTGTGAGTGAGGGCCTTACTTTCATGTCGCAAGTCTTACAGGGCTCTGCTCAGGGAGTTATGCCTGTGAAGTGCTCACTATTTGAAGTACCACTGGCCGATGTTCCACCACTGCGGCACCGAGGTGTTGGTCACCTTGATGTTCTGCAGGCTGTTCTTGACGATCTCGATGTTGGCACGCTGCACCAGAGGTATGATAGCCACATCGTTCATCATCGCTACCTGGGCTATGGCCGCTGCCTCAGCAGTCTTCTTCCTGTCGATTTCCAGGTTGAAGGTGCGGTTGGCATCGGTAACGGCCTGGCTCTTGTACTGCTGCACGTTCTGCTTCGCGGGGGTCTGAGGAGTCCACAGTTCGTCAAGTGAGTAAGGATCAAAACCGCTCAACGAAGTCTGCACGTATGCGAACTCGGCGAGCTTGGTCTTGCCGGTATTCCTGGGGCCTGTGTTACCGAAGAAGCCCTGCGGGTAGTTGGTCACCACAGCGTCCATACCAACCTGCTTGAGGTCGTTGGCAACAAGTGCCTGGATCGCCTGGCGTGTGGGGTTGCGGGTCGTTGCGTACTCGAAGCTCAGCTTCTCCCCACCCTTGGCTCGGATGCCGTCAGCACCCTTCACATAACCTGCGGCGTCCAATAGTGAATTGGCCTTGGCAGGATCATAGTTGTATGTGGGCAGCTTGTACTTGGCGGCCAGGTCCGGGAACTCCTTGGCGAAGTTCGGGTTGTCCAGCGCGAAGTACACTGATGGGGGAACCGGGCCGTTCATGACGGCGGCAGCGCCCTTGAACACTACCTTGGCGATCTGGTCGCGGTTGATAGCCTGCAGCAGAGCCTGACGCACGTTCTTGTCCGCGAATGGCGCATACCCGAAGTATGGCTCCAGGTGCTCCCAGGTCGATGCGGGTACGGAGATAACCCTGCCGTTGGCAGCCTCGATCTGTGGGGTCTGCTCCGGCGGGACCACCGAGCCTTCGCCGGCAATCGCGTCCAGGTTGTTGGTCACGAACTGCGAGACGTTCTGGTTGATGTCAACGATGAACTTCTCGACAATCGTCTTGATGAGGGGCTTGTCGGTTAGAGTGTAGTTCTCGTTCTGCACGAGGGTCATCTGCTGGCCTGTGTCCCACTTCTGCACCTTGAAAGGTCCCCAGCCGATAGGGTTGCGAGCGTAGTCACTCTCAACCACCTTGTCTGCGGGTATCTTGCCCAGCTGCTGCTGTGGTAACGTGCCTCCGACGAAGGCATATCCCTTGTCAGTCACAGGCACTTTACGATCAATGTAGAGGCTCAGGAAGGCAAAGTCGCTCTTGTCAGTCTTGGGATCGTTGAACTTGGCGGTTGCCTGGTTCAGTGACATCCAGTTGTAGATAACCGTGTACTTGTCTGGGTTCTCTACATTCGCCAGCTTCTTGAACTGTTGAACGGAGACGACGTTAGGGTCAGCGAGCAGGTAAGTGTAGGCGAATACCGCATCATTGGAGGTGACTTCCTTGCCGTCGGACCACTTGACGCCTCGACGTAGCTTGTACTTGGTCACCAGGTGGCGATCGTTGCCGGTGCCTACAAAGTACGAGCCGCCGTTCTCGAGGGTCGGCACGTAGAAGGCCAGGTATGGGATGGCGTTTTCCTTGTCATCAAAGCCTGCCATCTGATTCTGCATCGTGATGCCCGAGGCGATACGCTGGGCGATAACAGTATTGGTCTCGAACTCGACCAGGTCCGTCGGCTCCTGCTGGGAACCCTGGACCAGCGTGTCCTTGCTGCTGGTCACGCCCTTGGGCGGGGCGAAGGGTAGGTCAGCGGCGGCCACAGGAGTGGTCTTGTACTGCTGAACACCAAGGAGGCCAAGCTCTACTTCGTATGGAGCTGCCTTATCAGGGTGCAGCTCGAAGCGGTTGCGCTCGAAGTACTGCACATCGTAGGTCTTGCCGTCTGTGGCGGATACTTCCTTGAACTGCTCGCTCAGAGGGAAGCCGAACTGGGAAAGTCCACCATACTTGTTCCAGTACTCCAATATCTTACCTGTCGCGGAGTGCTTGGTCTCCTGGAAGTAAGCGGTGGTCTTCCCATCAGCATTGGCGGGCTTGTCAATACCTACGAAGGCGGCATCTGAGGCGTTACGGACCTGCTTGGTGGCAGGGTCTACAGTGCCTCGACCTTCGGTGAGGGTCACACCCAGGCGGCCCAGGAGCACATCGTAAGGGGCTTTGTTCTCAGGGTGTGCTTCGTAGCGGGCACGCTCGAACCACTGGGTAGAATAGGTCTTGCCGTCGTCGGTGGAAATCTCAGAGCGAGCGGGGGTGATAGGGAAGCCGTTGACATAAACGGAGTTCTGCTCGTTACCCTGTTTGCTCCACTCTTCGAGGAAGCGACCGGCGACAGGGATGTTGTTAGGACCCAGGTTGCGAGACTGCCCCTGAGCCGCGGCTGAGCGGACACCTGCAGACGGTAGGATCGACACGACCATAGCCCCTGCTACACCTGTGTAGAGTGCTACTCGGCCGATACTACGTTTTGCGTCTTTCATTTCTCTCCTCCTATTTGGCGTAAACCAAATGGTGTATAACGGGTTTTGCCCAACAAAGGAAATCTGGCCCCCGGCACTTTGGTGCTTTACAGCACAAATTGGGCTTGTGCCTGGCTAGCGTTCAGGCCTGAAGCGCGTATAGCGTTCCTGACCCACAATTCTCTTCCCACTGCGTTTTACGCTTTAGCACAGATCAGTGCTGACCCGCGCCGGTGGGATTTCCACCACCCCCCTTCTAAAGAAATTCGCGTCTAATTTTATTCAATTTTGGGTGCTCTTTAGCCTTACCGTTTTTCGGTGAGCGAGCCTGTCAAGCACACTAACAGGAATAGTACCACATACAACTGGGTAAACGCAAGTCCCCTAAATACTCGCGGCCTTAGCTGCTTAGAGGACCCCACTATTTTTCGCTCATCTGGTATATACACACCAAAAATGAACAAATGGTTCATTCTTCATAGAAAGAGAGCCTCTTTACGCACGAACGGCAGACGCTACTTCCGCCGTTGGGCGAATTTGCTCATCTGCCGTTTAACTTGCTGTCCGACATGTTCCGACATGCCTGGTATGTCTATGGACTAGCTGCCTGCCCCTCTGTCGCCTACTTGAAGTACCACTGTGCCACATTGTAAAACGGCGTTACATTTCCCGACGATGTGTGCCAGTTTGCCAGTGTGCCTTTATGCACCTCGATATTGGGGCGCACGTACAGGGGCATCAGGGCGAGGTCTTGCATCAATTTCGTCTGAATTTGCGCTGCCAATGCTTCGCGTCTGGGGTGTTCTGCCTCAATTTCGTACGCGCTTATCAGTGGGTCGAGATCAGGGTTGCTGTAGCGCCGGTAGTTCAGCACGCGGCCTTTGGCTGCTTCGTCGGCGGAGGTAGAGGCACTGTTCCACTCGCTGAAATCGGCATCAGCGCCCAGAGCGGAGGCGTATGCGCAGAGCTGGCATGCCTGGCCCGAACAATCGGGGCAACTGTTACCCGCTTTCTTCACTTGCAAGTCTATACCCACCGCTTTCAGGTCGGTCTGGACCTGTTGTGCGGCGGCTTCACGTGGTTTGTTGGGGCCGGTAGTCACATAAGCTAATTGCAGCCGCTGGCCGTTCTTAGTGCGTATCCCGTCCGAACCCTTCACCCATCCTGCCGCGTCCAGAAGCGCATTGGCCTTGTTCGGATCGTAGCTGTAATCGGGCAGCTTGTATTTGTCGCCCCAGCGCCTGGCAGTATCGTCGTTTTGCAGGGACATTGAGCTTCCGGGGGGCAACATCGTATTGAGCACCGTGCCTTTTCCCCTGAGCGTGTCGTCCACGATCTTCTTGCGGTTGACTGCTGAGATGATCGCCTCGCGCACAGCATGATCTGAGGTAATGGGCGATTTGAAGTCGAAGTCCACGCGCTCCCAGCGTCGTGCAGGCACGTATTCGACCGTCTGGTAGGCACCCAACTGGTCCAACGCCTCCGTGGGCGCGGGGAAGGCGTCGCTCGTCGCGCCATCTAGCCCCCCGGACCTGAGCAACCCGATCAACTGGTTTGGGTCGCTGATGAAGCGTATGACAATTCTCTTCAGGACTGGCTTGTCGGTCAGGGTATAGTTGTCATTTTGCGCAAGGTCAAGCTCCTGCGCGGGCACCCACCTCTCTATCCTGTAGGGTCCGGTGCCTATGTGCCCCTCGTGGGCATAGGGTGTGAAGCCGATTGTGTCCGCGGGTACGTTCTGGAGGATATGCTTGGGCAGTATGGTCCCCACGTCGAAGTAAGTGGGGTCGGTTACGGGCTGCTTTGTGTCCACATAGGGCTTCAAGAAGCTGTAGTCCTGCCCGGCGGGGGCGGTTTGCAGCAGGGCAGCTGCCTGCCTGTAGCTGAGCCAGTTATAGATGACGGTGTATTTGCTAGGATTATCGACGGTGGCGAGCTTCTGCCAGATTGTGCGATCGGTGACGGTGCTGTTGGGATCGGCCATCAGCTTGTAGGCGAATACAGCGTCGGCGGCGGTAAGTTCCTGCCCATCGGACCACTTTATGCCCCGGCGTAACTTGTACTTGGTTACCATGTGACGATCATACCCACTGCCCACGAAGAAGGAGCCGCCGTTTTCCAGCGTGGGCACATAGTAGGCGTCCTCGGGATAGTAGTTTCCCTGATAGTCCTGCCCCACGAGGCCATCATCCAGGGCATCTATCACAGCCTGCGCCACAGTGGAGTCCTGCGCCCAGCTTTGCAGATTGGCAGGCTCCTGCGAGAAGCCGATAGCAGCCGAATCTTTGGTGCTGGACATGTTTTTGAGTGGAGCTACGGGCAGTTGGTCGGCAGGTACGGCGGCGGTCCTGTACTGCTGCACACCCAGCAGACCAAGCTCTACATCGTAAGGTGCGGCTTTTTCCGTGTGAAGTTCAAAGCGGTTACGCTCAAAGTATTGTACGTCGTAGATTTTGCCGTCGGTAGGCGACACTTCCTTGAACTGTTCGCTCAGAGGGTATCCGAATTGCGGTAAGCCACCGTATTTGTTCCAGTATTCAAGGACCTTACCCTCTACAGAATGCCGGGTCTGCTCAAACCATACTTTGCTTTTGCCGTCGGCATCGGCGGGCTTGTCTACACCTACAAAAGGCTGGTCGGCGGCGTTGCGTACTTTCCTGGTGTTAGGGTCTACCGAGCCGCGTCCTTCCGCGAGTGTTTGTCCCAACAGACCTAGCAGCACATCATAGGGCGCTTTGTTCTCCGGGTGTGCCTCGTAGCGGGCGCGCTCGAACCACTGCACATCGTATTGTTTGCCGTCGGCCAGCGATATTTCGGAGCGCCGTGGGGTGATGGGCAGGCCGTTCACGAAGGTATCGTTCTGCTCGTTGCCCTGCTTGCTCCACTCCTGCAAGAAGCGCCCGCATACATCGAAGCTGTTTATCTTGCGGCAGTCCTGCTGAGCACTCACAGATGGTAAGGCCTGTGGCACCGCAGCCATGAGCAGAATTGCAGCCATGACGCCCGTGCCAAGTCGCGCTAGTATTTCATCTCTCGCCTGTTTTGCCATTCTTTCTCCTCGTTATAAGATATTAGCGGGTTGCTTAACTAGCTAATCACACGATACAGATACGGTTTCCTCCGTTTTTCATACGTGCGAGACTGGCTAAATAATCAACATCGCGTCACCGAAGCTATAGAAGCGATACTTCTCCTCTATCGCTTCGCTGTAGGCTCGCAGCATCAGGTCCCGCCCCGCAAAGGCAAAGACCAACATCAACAGAGTAGTGCGCGGCAGGTGGAAGTTCGTCACCATTTCATCTACAAGACCAAATTTGTAGCCGGGCCTGATGAAAAGTTGCGACCAGCCTTCCGAGGAAGTTACTTTCTTGTGAACATCTCCTGAGACTATACCCTGTGACTGGGCGGCAGTTTCCAGTACGCGCACGCTAGTTGTGCCCACGGCTACTACTCTGCCACCCGCCGCTCTAGTGCCATTGATAGCTTCTGCCGTGTCTCTCGGCAATTGGTACCACTCCATGTGCATAGGGTGCTCGTCTATATTCTCCTCATGCACAGGCCTGAATGTGTCGAGGCCAACATGCAGCACTACAGTAGAGAAGCCGATACCCTTGCCTCTTAGCTGCTCTATAAGTCTCTCTGTGAAATGCAGGCCTGCCGTAGGCGCTGCGGCAGAACCGTCGGTACGCGCGTAGACCGTCTGGTAGCGTTCTGGGTCGCTGAGGGTTTCGTGAATGTATGGTGGTAGGGGCATCTGCCCAAGAACGTCGAGCAATGGGCGCGGCGCTTCACTGAATCTAAGCAGCCTGCCTCCAAGTTCGGTACGCGCCACCACCTTTGCTTCCAGATAAGGGCCTGCGTCACGGTCGCCAAAACCAAGCCGCGTGCCGTCCTTTATCCTGCGACCTGGGCTGACCAGCGCCTCCCATACTTGCGGCTCGTCGCCTTCTTCCTCCGGCTGAGGGGCAGGACGCAACAGAAGAACTTCTACCTTGCCCCCCGTGCCGATCTTGTGTCCCAACAGGCGGGCAGGCAGCACCTTGCTTTCGTTTGCCACCAGGAGATCGCCAGGGTTCAGGTAATCGCCAAGTTCATAGAAGCGCCTGTGTTGAACAGTGGCTGTAGCGCGATTCACAATGAGGAGGCGGGCGTGGTCGCGCGGCTCAACCGGAGTCTGAGCTATCAACTCCTGTGGTAGTGTGTAGTCGAAGTCGCGGGAGCGCATATTTCCATTATAGCCTCTATCGCGGTAAGTACCCACGTAACCCACAGACGTAATGCCAAAGCTGCTTGTTATACTCCGGCTATTGTCCGCTAGACATGGGTAGGGGCGACGGACGATGGGCGATGTAGAAGTCCGGTTCTATCGTCCGTCGTCCATGACTTTGGATGCCAACAGCCCAAGCTATAGACAAGATGGGCATGCTAGCCAAAGAGAGATACCATTGTCTGGTGCGAATCTTGCTTTTCTCTTTATTCTTAACGGTCATTTTCCCACCTCGAATGAGTATGCTTGCCCTACGAGCATAGATGTTACATGGAAGATAGAGACAATATCCCACAGGATAGTACGCGACTTAGCGCCGCAGATGTCAGCCTCTCAGCACCCTCGTCACAACACCAGGGAGACTCTGAGACGGGCCATGCTAGGTCCAGCGCCCTATCGTTGGCGCGCCTTTCGGATATGGTGAACGCCTCAGGCGATCTGGCTGCGGTATGCGAAGCGGTTGTAGAAGAGGCTGGCCGGCTATTCGAGGCGGATGCGGCTTCAGTCTTTCTCACAACAGGGTCACGCTATCTAAAGCATATGGCAGGGTTCGGCCTATCTCCGGAATTCATAATCCAGGTTGAAGAGATAGCGGCCACTGAGACAACATCTCAGTTTTTATCCGGTGACCGAGGGCCGATCATTGTTCGGGATGTACGGCAGGACCACATAGCCCCTACCTATCTTAAGCTCATCATAGCCGAGGGCATTAGTTCCCTTGCGTCTTTTCCTCTGAGGAATATGGGCAACCTGCTGGGCTTTGTCACTTTGTACCACGAAAATACCCGCGATTACGCAGATGAGGATAGTTACGCGCTGCGTACATTCGCCAACCTGCTTGCCCTCTCTGTCGCAAATGTGCAGTTCACCGAGGCCAAGCAGGGGGAGGACAAAGCCCGAGACCGCTTCCTGAACGCTCTCAGCCATGAACTACGCACTCCCCTCACCTCCATCATGGGTTTCACTCAGGTGATACGCAAGCGGCTGTCCAACGCTCCTGGCACTGATGCGCGGTTACGCGACCAGCTTGAAGTGTTATGGACACAGGCGCAGCGGCTAAACCGCCTCATAGACACCTTCGTGGACCTCGCCAACATCGAGCGTGGCGAGTTCGAGATCAACCTGGGCAAGGTAGACCTCGCCACGGTGTTGCGGTCTGCGGTGACCCAAGCACTAGGGCAAGCAAGAAGCCGGCAGCACGTCGAGACGCAAATCTCGGACTCGATTATCCTGGTGCATGGCGATAATAAGAGGCTAGAGCAGGTGTTTACACATATCGTCTCGAACGCGCTCAGATACTCGCCACCGGAGCAGCCAATTCTGGTGCAGTGCCATCTTGAGAAGATGCAAGGCCGAGTGGTGGTGGTAGTATCAGATAGCGGGCCTGGCATATCGCCCCATGCGCGCAAAAACATCTTCGAGCGATCTAACCCCGGCGACGCCCAACGCTCCGGCGGCCTCGGCGTGGGCCTCTACCTCAGTAAAACGGTGGTCGAAGCCCATGGCGGTCACATCTCGATCCAAAGCTCACCGGCTGGGGGCGCGTCTATCACGATTGTGCTGCCAGTGTGAGGAGTGAAGAAACGTAATTCGTAACCCAAGTAATCTTTGCACGTACTTTGCGCCTTTGTTTTTCGTTTCTTTACGCATCACGTGTCACGTTTCACCCCTCAACGATTGTGGAATAGCAGACGGAAGACCCACAGGGAGATGCTTTGCCATGCGAGAGTAGCGGCGAGGAACCAGGCCAGCGCGGAATAGAGGCGAGATATGCGTCCTTTTCGTAAGAGGGCGAGCAGCCATACGCCGGACACGACAGCCACGGCGGGGAGCGCGTACCAGAACTCTTTGAATGCTTGGTCCACGTAGAAATCGAGCATGGTAAAGAGTGGGAAAGTCAGGAGCCATGCTCCGATCCAGATTCGCTGCCAGGGTATACGGGCGGCGTCCACGTAGGCAGATTTGATGTGGCGGGCTACCAGGGCGTAAATGCGGCGTGGGTTTGTTGCAGTTCTTGTTCGGCCTGATGCCTTGTTGCGCCCCAGAAAGACCCACAGTGTCCCCGCGAAGCCTAGCACATAAATGATCGTTAGATCATATGAGTAGAAGGCGCGACCTATATGATTCGTGAGAAAATCCCCCAGGCCGGGGCGTAGAGTGCTGAGGCTTCCCTGTGTCTGGGCCGCCTTCTCAAAGGTGGGCAACGTATCGCCAAGTATACGGCCCACGTACTGCCCGTAGTATATAGCCAGGCTCAATACCGTCGCCATCAGCAGAGACAGGAAAGCAGCAGCCCACCGCTTGCGCTCGCTCGGCACGAATATCCACCCGAATATAGTCAGCAGCCCCATGAAGATGCCGGTGTACGCTGCCGTCACTGTGTACGAGAGCAGCGTCAGCGTAAGCAGCGCCGTACCTGTAACCCATATGCGTGGACGAGTGATACGTTCCCAGAAGAGGGTCGTGACGGCAACCCATGCGGTGATGAGCCACAGTGACGTAAGCGTAGGCCAAGTGCCGAATTGTTGGAGCAGAAAAGTGGCAGGGATAATCGAGTAGATGCCCGCCGTCGTTACCGCGATGATAGCTGCTCCGTTGATGCGCCTCCCAGAGCGGGTATGACTCCCCAGCGCGAGGCCCACTATAAAGACCAGCGATGTCTTGAGAGCTTCCATAATACCGCTCGCCACCGGCACCGTTACGCTCATGGGCAGCGGGAGCCAGGCAAACGGCGTGGCTATCACGTAGAAGAAGGGCGAATAGGGGATAAAGGCGCGGGCCGAACCCCATTCCTCCTTGGGCATTACCGCGAAGGCCAGGCTCTCCTGGCTCTCCCCGAAATACTGCTCCCACGACCTGCCGTGGAAGAGCACCTCGTTCATGTATGTGACATACTTGAGGTGGAACGGCGCGTCAATAAGGAACGTAAGTGGGTAGAGCAGTCCACCCACCTTCAGGATTGCACTCACCAGCACCAGCCCACGTAGTGCCGCCCATGACCATTCGGGCAGCCGTCTCTCGTTATGCCACCCCGCCAGCCCAACGAGCCACCTTGTACCCACCTCTGCCAGCACAGCTACCAGGATAGCTATAACGAGCGTCACCAGTAGCCGCCATGTGAATGTAGTTAGCAGGAGACGCTGCACGGCGAATATGGCGGCGCACGCCAGCAGGAACAGGGCAGTCAGCAGACCTGTGGCGCGAGGGGTGAGCCATACCGCCCTGAGCAGCAAGTAGAGTAGGGCCGCGCACAGGAGCAGGCCCAGCAGTTGCGTTAGCGAAGGAAGAACCAGCCCGGAAGGACGGTCTACAAGCGCAAAGTCGGCCAGGAAGCCGAGTTCGCGCTTGTCGCCTTTGTTCTTGAAGGTGGGGGATGTGAAGTCCAGGCGCACATCGCCTGAAGCGTCTATCCAGGAAGGGTCTACGTTGATTGCGTAGGCCGTGCTCCTGGAGGTGAGCTTGAGGGGTGGTACATCGTGGCCGTTGACCTTCACTCCGACTGTCGTGGGTGCTGGACCACTACTTAGTTGCATATGTATCGCAAAAGAGGTGAGGGGCTTGCCCATGCCGGGGAAAACCGCGGCGCTATTGGCAGTGCTCCACCGGTAATTTGCCTCGGCATTTTGCTCAGGCTCGTGGAAGCCGACCATGTAAGGCTCATCGAGGCTGCTGCCTATATCCACAAGGAAAGAGCGCGGACTCTGGTATGCCAGTGCAATAGCCAGCACGCCAATTAACAGGGCCAACCAGAGAGGTCTCTCCCGCACCACTTTCGCAGCTAGCCGCACCCAGCCCGACAGTAATCTCCGTTTCCTGTCGTCAGCCTCACCTACATGTAATCGCATCGAACCCTGCAACACGCTCCTTAGTTCACGCGGCTATTGAGCCGCATTGTGGCTGCTCCCCTATCCTAACGTTCCGGCGGCTGGGATGTCTCAAGCGCGTGCCATGCTTCTTCTACCTGCGCGCGGGTGTCGGCGAGCGAGCCTGAGTTGTCTATGACTACATCTGCACCGGCCACTTTCTCTCTCTGCAGGGCCTGGGCATTGACCCGCACCTCGGCTTCCTCCCGCGAATAGCCGCGCGTCTCCACAAGTCGCGCTATCTGCTGGTCTCGCATGCAGGTCACTACCCATACTGTATCGCATTTCGCGGCCCACCCAGATTCGAACAGTTTGATCGCGTCCAGCACGACTACACGCTCAGGCGCGATGCTTATTTGCTCGTCTATCATGCGCCTCACGATGGGGTGCTCTATCTCTTCCAGCCGCCTCAACCTGGCAGGATCGGAGAATACGATTTTGCCGAGGGCACGACGATCTATTTCTCCGTCATCACCCAGGATGCCACTCCCGAAGTCGGCTACCACCGGCGCGAACGCAGCCCCATCGCGCCTCAGTATAACGTGGATAAGCGCATCCGCGTCGATGGCATGCGCGCCAAGCTCCCGCAACTGACGCAAAACGGTGCTCTTGCCGCAGGCGATATTGCCGGTGAGGCCGATGAGGGTTTTTTCGTGGTAAGACATGGTGTGGGGAGTGAAACGTGGATCTGAAACGTGAAGAGTAACCCTTCTTAATCTTTATCTTTGCGTGTTCTTTGTGTCTTTGCGTCTTTTCGTTTCTGTCTCTTCACGTTTCACGCCGTCGCTTCTTGCTCTATCTTCTGCCAATCTTCGTAGGCTCGTTCGAGCGCTTCTTCCATGCGGGTGTACTCGGTGCCTAGCTTGACGATTTCTTCGAGGTTGCGCTTCTCGGTGGCGACGGTGAGTGCGTCGGATACTTTGTTCATCCGCTCCTCAAGCTCTGAGATGTGGGCTTCGGCGGATTCCTTCTGCTTGAGGACCTTGCTCCGTTCGCGCTGCTGCGCCCGGTCCTGCCTCTGGGCGGCTTTGTTGCCATCACGGGTGTCGCCTTTGCCATTATCGGGGACAGTTGTTTGCACATCGGGCGCGGGTGTGGGAGTGGGCTTGGGTCCGTTCTTCTCGGCTTGCGGTTTGTGCGCATTAGAGGCAGGCATCGCAGCAGGCGCTATAGCCAGTTCCTCCCGGCGGGCTTTCTCGGCCAGATAATCAGAGTAGTTGCCGTCATAGCTAGTGAGGGTGCCATCTTCCATTGACCAGACCTGCGTTGCGAGATCGTCAATAAAGGCCCGATCGTGGGAGACGAAGAGCAGCGTGCCGTCGTAAGTCGCAAGCACACCGGTGAGAGCTTCCTGAGCTTCGAGGTCGAGGTGGTTGGTAGGCTCATCAAGGATGAGGAAGTTGGCGTCGGTGAGCATCAGCTTGGTGAGAGCCACGCGGCTCCGCTCGCCACCGCTCAGATCCGCTATCTGCTTATTGATGTTGTCGCCCGCGAAGAGCATCTTTGCAAGCAGATCGCGTGCGGCCCCCTCGGTCATATTACGCACCGACCGCACTTCGTCCAGCACGCTATTGGACGCCGTAAGCCCCTCGTGCGTCTGTGAATAGTAGCCAAACCGCACGTTATGGCCGAGTTCGAGGTGCCCGCTTATGGGAGCCAACTGGCCCATCATCGTCTTGAGCAAGGTCGTCTTTCCCACGCCGTTAGGACCGATCAAGGCTACTCGTTCGGCTCGCTCGATCTCAAGGTCAGGGCAATGCACCAGCACATGGGGCTCGCCCACTCCATCGCGGGGCGGGTAGCCGATTTCCAGGTCCTCGGCCTCGAACACGCTGCGACCGGAGCGGATGTGGGCGCGCAGGCTGAGGCGTAACTGCGATTTCTCGGAGGGCCGCTCCAGCTTCTCCATGCGGAACAGGCGCTTCTGGCGTCCCATAGCTTGCTTGGTTTTCTGGCCTGCTTTGTACCGGCGTATAAACTCCTCGGTCTTTTTGATAACCTCCTGCTGCGCCTCATATTGCGCCGTGAGCAGTTCGTAACGCTCGGCCTTCAGTTCCAGGTACTTGTCATAAGGCGCGGGGTAATCTTGCAGGCGGCTGAACGACTCCATCTCCCACGCATCGCGCGCAGTGCCGCTCTTGGACCTGAACATGCCTTGTTCGTGCTTGGTAAACTCCATGTCGAGCGTACGCGTGGTCACTTTATTGAGGAAGCGCCTGTCGTGGGCGATTGCCAGAAGGGTGCCCTTCCAATTGGCAAGGAAGTTCTCAAGCCATTCTATTGCTGCTATGTCTAGGTGGTTGGTAGGCTCATCTAGGAGCAGAATGTCGGGATTGGACAGGAGGGAGCGGGCGAGGGCGGCACGTGTGCGCTGGCCGCCGCTCATCGTGTTGAGGGGCTGAGCGTACTGTTCCTCCTTGAAACTGAGGCCCTGGAGCACTTCGTCTATACGGTGCTCCATTTCGTAGCCGCCGGCCATCTCAAACCTGTGCATCACTTCCTCGTACTCGGCCATGAGGAGGTCCCAGTCGCCACCCTGAGTGCCAGCCATGCGAGCCTCCAGGTCGCGCTGTTGCTGTTGGAGAGCACGCACAGGACCCATCGCATCCAGCATCGAGTTATGGAGCGTCTCCTCGGGCGCAAAAGAGAGATCGGCTTCGGACGCGAAGGAGGAGGCCGCTTCCTGCGGTAGATAGACCAGCCGCAGCCCCTTTGCCTTGACGACAGAGCCTGTGGTTGGTCGCTCCATGCCAGCGATAATTTTGAGCAGGGTAGACTTGCCCACCCCGTTGGGGCCGACAATCGCCGCCCGGTCTCCGGCGTTGACGGTGAAGCTCACCCCGTCAAACACGGGATAAACTACATAAGATTTAGACAGACCATATACGGTCAGAACAGCAGTGGACATTGAAAACAGCCTGACTTACAGAACCTACTTGAAAAACGCTAATTACATTATTATATCAGGCGCGGGGTGGCTCCCACAACCTTCTAGAGATGTAGGGAGTGGTGAAAAATAAAGAGAAGCAATAAAATAGAGGAATGAGCGAAGAACGACCATCATGCCCGTACTGTGGGCAAGGGCAAGGGCAATGGGTAGTGAAAGCAGGGTTGAACGGCACAGGCTCACAGAGGATGAGGTG
>JBBSIK010000013.1:0-16092 GCA_038232115.1 Chloroflexia bacterium | reverse complement strand
GTCCACAAGCTGCGCACCGATGCTAACGCCGCCGTTACGAACCCAGACAAGGCCTCTGTCTACTGGCTGGAAGCGCGGGTAAAAGGCGGCGACGTGGCCCTGCGGTGTGCCCCTCTTCATGTGGGCGACCTGCTCGACCGCTATCTCTTCTCCAAAAAGCGTAGCGTGGTGCTCACCTCGGCCACCCTCTCTACCGATAACGACTTCTCCTACATCTGCGAGCGCCTGGGCCTGAACAGCGGCGAACAGCTACAGCTTTCCTCGCCGTTTGACTACGAAAAATCGGCCCTCGTCTACCTGCCGACGGACATGCCCGAACCTGCCACCACGGGCTACCAGCACCGCCTTGAACAATCTATCGTAGAATTATGTAAAGCATCGCAGGGGCGCACTCTGGTGCTTTTTACCTCGCACAGCGCAGTGCGGGCCACCTATCGTGCCATACAGAGGCCCTTGGAAGAGGCGGGCATCATGGTGCTGGGGCACAACATAGACGGGTCACGCAAGCAGCTACTGGAGCGGTTCAAGAACAACCCGCGCACGGTGCTGCTGGGCACATCGTCCTTCTGGGAGGGGATTGACGTAGTGGGCGATGCGCTGTCGGTGCTCGTGATCGCCAAGCTGCCCTTCTCGGTGCCTACCGACCCCGTATTCGCGGCCCGCGCCGAGGGCTTCGAGGACAGCTTCCTGCAATACTCGGTGCCCCAGGCGATCCTCAAGTTCAAGCAGGGCTTTGGCAGGCTCATCAGGAGCCACAACGACCGAGGAGCCGTGGTCGTGCTCGACCGCCGTATAGTATCAAAACGGTACGGCCAGGCTTTCCTCAACTCACTTCCGGAAGCCACTATCAAGCGCGGCCCTCTCGCCAACATGCCTGGCAACGTCGCAGACTGGCTCAAGCCCCAGGATTAGCCGCATACACGCTTCCCCTAGAGACATGCGCTGCAACAAGCAGTAGTTTCCTTAGACAAAGGGTTTTCTTGCAGGCGCATCGGCTTGCACCAGATCGTATCTGCAAACCAGGTGCGCGGCGTCGAGGCCACGCACAATATTCGCGTTGCAGGTAAGCCCCACTGGCACGCTATATGCCGTAGTAATGTGATTGACCTTGCCGCCGGGCGCGTGCGGCAAGTATTGTTCTAGCAAGGACGCAAGGAGCAGGGAATGAGGAACCGATTCGCACCCAAACTATTTAGCTTGATGGTTGTACTTATGGCTCTTGTAGTTGCTGGACTCATGGCAGGACCGGGGGGCGCGTTCGCCGGTGTCCCCACGCCAAAAGGCCCGAACGTTACCGGCACATACACAAATCCTCTTACTATCGTGATCAGCGGCACCGGAGGCCAGGTCCAAAGCTTCGCCGATCCCTCGATCATCAAGGCCGCCGACGGCAACTACTACGCATACGCCACAGGCGACCCGCTCAACGACAGCGACCGCGACAATATGGGCAATCTTATCTGCCACAAAATACCGATGATAAGATCAACCGATCTTGTAAATTGGACCTATATCGGTGATGTTTACACGTCCACTCCGTCGTGGACAGCCCCCAGCGCTGGACTATTCGCACCGGACATTCACTTTTACAACGGCCAGTATTATCTTTATTACGCGGCCACCGATGTGCAGGACGCCGTGAGTGGCGAACCCAACTGCGGGTCCGATGCTGCAATAGGACTTGCCACCAGCCCCAATCCATACGGCCCCTGGACGGACCTCGGTCGCCCGGTGGTGTACCCACGGCGTGGCGGTACTGGCTGTAACTTCTTCGCCACGATTGACCCCGCTACCACGCAGGACAGCAGCGGCAACACCTATATGTACTTCGGCAGCTACTATGGCGGTATCTTTGCTCGCAGGCTGTCTCCTGATCTCACCACGTCCGACCCGGCCACGGAAGTGCAGGTGGCCAGCGCCAACCGCTACGAAGCGCCCTACATCGTGAAGCACACCGGCTACTACTACCTGTTCGCCTCGGCCACCGACTGCTGCCGTGGACCCCTTACAGGCTACTCGGTGTTCGCGGGGCGGTCCCTCAGTCCGCTTGGCCCGTTCTTCGACAGCCGTGGCGTGGCGATGACCGAGACGCGCGTTGGCGGCAACGTAGTGATTAGCATGAACGGCA
Source organism: Chloroflexia bacterium (assembly GCA_038232115.1). Taxonomy (GTDB): domain Bacteria; phylum Chloroflexota; class Chloroflexia; order QHBQ01; family JADMIH01; genus JADMIH01. The sequence continues at coordinate 13,964 of JBBSIK010000013.1, read as the reverse complement.
ACAAGTGGATGGGGCCGGGCCATAACGCTGTGATAAGCGACACCGCAAGCCAGGACTGGTTCATCTACCATGCTATAGACCGCGGCAACGCCTATTTCATAGACCCTAACCCGCTCAATGTCAACAAGCGGCCCTTGCTGATGGACCAGCTTAACTGGATCCCCGTCAACGGCGACCCCAATAATGCGTGGCCCGTCGTGCGCTCAGGCTACTGGGCTTCGGACACGGCCCAGCAAGCGCCAGCCACCCAGCCCGGCGCGACACCCCAGCCTACCGCAGCCCCTAAGCCCCAGGATATGCCCGGCGCGCCGCAACCTGCCTACTCAGATGAGTTCAGCGGGACACTTGGTTCGCAGTGGAGCTGGGTGCGCCCACCGCCCACCAGCACCTATTCGTTGAGCGAGCACCCGGGCTTCTTCCGCTTCCGTACCCAGCGAGCCGACCTCTACCAGAACAGTAACAACGCCTCCGTGCTGATCGAAACGGCTCCCACCGGCGATTTCCTGGTGGAGGCCAAGCTTGAGTTCAATGCCCCACCTACCGGCTGCTGCAATAACTTCCAGCAGGGAGCTATCGTTCTTTACCAGGACGACGATCACTTCTTGAAGTTATCTCACACATCTATATGGGAGACTAGGCAGACCGAATGGGCCAAAGAAGTAGGCGTACTCGATCCCGACGCTGCCCGCACAGGCACATACGGCAACACCGTTATAGGTTCACCAGGGCAGCCGGGCGTTCAGACCACAACGACTTACCTCCGCATCGTCAAGCGCACCGATCCCGCCACGAACCAACAGCTCTACACGGGCTACACCAGCTTCGACGGTGTGAGCTGGGAGCGCGGCGCCACATGGACGCACAACCTTACCAACCTCCTTACCAACCTCAAGATAGGGCTGGTATCTTTGGGTCGAGGTGGTCCGGCATCGGACCCTAACATCGTGCTTACCTCGGACTTCGACTATGTGCGCGTGTTCTCCTTGCAGCCACTCGTTACCGAGACGCCTACGGCCAGCCCAAGCACCACAGGCACCACTACAGGCACAGCCTCTACCACCACTACAGGCACCACTACAGGCACCACTACAGGCACCACTACAGGCACCACTACAGGCACAGCCACAACAACTCGCACGACCACAGGTACCACTACCGGAACCATGACCGACACGACCACAGGTACAGTAACGGGTACCACAACCGGCACGGGTACTACGACTACCACCCGCACTGCCACAGTCTCAACCACCACTACCGGAACCATGACCGGCACCACTACAGGCACTGCAAGCAGCACCCGCACAACTACAGGCACTGTGACCGGTACCACTACAGGTACTGCAAGCACAACAGGCACAGCTCAGGTTACAGGCACAAGCACGCAGACCAGAACAGCTATAGCTTCCATGACCACAACGATGACCACCACCGGAACAGCTGTATCCACAGCTTCGGGCACGGCATCGAGTGTAGCTTCGGCTTCCATGACAGCACAGGTAACATCAACGGGTACAGCACAGGTATCGGCCACAGCGACAGTGCCGAGCGGCAGAGTAGAGGTGTGCCACCGCACAGGCTCGGCTCGTAATCCTTACGTGAGGATACAGATCAGCGGCAACGCTCTCCCCGCTCACCTGGCACATGGAGACATCTACCCTGTACCCCAGAGTGGGTGTCCTGGTCCTGGTACCGCTACTCCCGTGATGAGCGTAACACCGGTACCTACAGAGACCTCAGAGGCATGCAACATCCAGTTCACAGACGTGCCACAAGGCTCTACGTTCTACCAGTTCGTACGCTGCCTCGCGTGCAAGGCGGTGCTGAGCGGGTACCCTGACGGGACATACCGGCCAGGAGACAACGTATCCAGAGGACAGCTATCGAAGATCGTGTCGAACTCCGCGGACTTCCAGGACGACATCAGCGGGAGGCAGACGTTCCCTGACGTACAGCCTGGAGATCCGTTCTACGTGTTCATCGAGAGACTGGCTCTGAAGGGAGTAATAGGCGGGTTCCCTGACGGGTACTTCCGAGCGGACAGACCGGCCACAAGAGGGCAGTTCTCAAAGATCGTAGCCAACACAGGGCTGTTCCTGGACGAGGTAAGCACAAGCACACAGACGTTCACAGACGTGAGGAGGGGAGACCCGTACTACCAGTTTGTGGAGCGGCTGAAGAGCCGAGACGTGCTGGGAGGCTACTCGGACGGGACGTTCAGACCGAACGCCTTGACGAGCAGAGGACAAGCAGCGAAGATCGTGTCCAACTCCTTTTTCGTAGGCTGCAACCCTCCTTCTTCCTCTAATCGCTAACCTCTAGCGTGAAACTCGTAGGTAGGCGACTGCTTACGAAGCAGGGTAACTGAAAACAAGAGCCGCCCCAGCATTGGGGGCGGCTCTTGTTCTTGCTCAAGAATATTGGTTGCATACAACCGGAGTAGTGGGCTTTGCAGCGCGGTTGCAACCTGAAGTACTTGCCAATAAGCGCCCTTGTCCTTTACAGTTATAGTCAGATAGCCAACCTCATAAAGCGGAACAGACATGCCGGCTCTATATAGCATATGGAGGCATGCTCCCATGGAATGTCTGACCTGTAGATCTGTCAGGGGCGAGCGTCGAATCTCGCCTGGACCTACTATATTCGAGAGCACGCACTGGATGGTGGAGCATGCCTATCCTTGCAGCATGTTGGGGTGGCTGGTTATTGTGCTCAAACGCCACGCAGAGGCTTTACACGATCTGAGCACCGAAGAATTCGCGGAACTGGGGATACTACAGAAACAGGCAGCGAAGGGGCTACGCAATATCCTCGATTGCGAAAAAGAGTACCTGATGTGCCTGGCCGAAGGCGAAGGCTTCAAGCACATACATGCCCATATAGTAGCCAAGCCATACGATTTACCCGATGAACTAAAGGCCACAAAGATCTTCGCGGTTATACAAGTGCCGGAAAGTGAAGCAATACCACACGATCAGATCGCCCATCTCTGTGTGGAACTACAGCCCGAATTCGCACGTGCGCCAGGGTCGTGAAAAATAACTGAACATGTATGCTCGAATCGCCGTCACGGATACAATCTGAAATCATCAGGGGAGATAGAATGCCAGAAGAAATACGCCTACGTATCGCACCGTCGCCCACGGGGGACCCGCATGTCGGCACAGCCTATATGTCGCTGTTTGATCGAGCCTTTGCACATCATCGAGGTGGCAAGTTCGTGCTGCGTATCGAGGACACCGACCAGGCCAGATATAACGAAGGCTCGGTGCAGGAGATCATAAACAGCCTTCAGTGGCTGGGCATCACGCCCGACGAAGGCCCCGGCATAGGCGGCGAATACGGGCCTTATGTGCAAACCCAGCGCCGCGAGCTATATTCTGAACACGCGGAAATGCTGATAAAGTCGGGGCACGCCTATCGCTGCTTCTGCACAAGGGAGAGATTGGCCGAACTGCACCGGGAGCAGGCCGGGCGCAAAGAGCCTTCCCGCTACGACCGTCACTGCCTCGATTTGTCTGAGAAGGAGATAGAGGCCAACCTGGCTGAAGGCAAGCCCTACGTCGTGCGGCTCCAAACGCCTGATGAAGGCACGACCTCCTTTACTGACCTGATTCGCGGAGAAATCACGTTCGAGAACCGCGTGCTGGATGACACTATCCTGGTCAAGTCGGACGGCCTGCCGGTGTACCACCTGGCTGTGGTGGTAGACGACCACTTTATGAAGATCAGCCATGTGGTGCGCGGTGAAGAGTGGATCAGTAGCACGCCCATCCACGTCTTGCTATACGACGCCTTCGGCTGGAAAACGCCGCACTTCGCGCACATGCCCCTTATGCGTAACGCCGACCGCTCCAAAATATCGAAGCGCAAAAATAACACCTCGATCAAGTGGTACCGCGAGCAAGGTTTCCTGCCCGAAGCGATGATCAACTTCCTCGCGCTGATGGGCTGGTCCATGCCGAACGGCGAAGAGATTTTTATCTACAGCGACATCGAACGGGAGTTCACCTTTGAGCGGGTAACCACCAGTGGCCCTGTATTCGACCTGGTGAAGCTTACCTCCATCAACGGCAAGTACATCCGCGCCCTCTCCAACGACGAGCTATACGATCGCCTGCTCCCCTACCTGCCGCAGGGCATGGACCTGGATAGGGTTCGCCTGGTAGTACCCGTCATCAAGGACCGACTGACGCGCCTGGGCGAGTTCGAGGAGCTAACAGCCTACCTGTTTGGCCCCCCGCCCGACTACGACGCAAGCACACTCGTTCCGAAAAAAGGTACACCCAAAAGCGCTAGGACTGCCCTTCAGCGCACCCGCGATCTACTGGAAAACCTGCCGGAGCCGTGGACGCACGAGAAGTGGGAAGGCGGCATGCGCGCACTCGCCACCGATCTCGGTATAAAGGCGGGCGACCTGTTCATGGTCTTGCGCGTGGCCGTCACAGGCAGCACGATGTCGCCACCACTATTTGAGAGCATCGAAATCCTGGGCAAGGAAGAAACGCTCGGACGGCTAGACAGGGCAATTGCTAAGTTAGGTTAGACGCAAAGGACGAGTCGAAAGGTCCAAGGGGAAAGTTAGAAAGTAAACTATCTGGAACTTTTAGCCCGCCACTCACGCTGGCGCGTCTTCTAAATCAGCGCCTTGTTGTAGTAGGCTTCCCACTCTCCATCCTTGAGGTGAGCGACATAGAAGATGTGCTCCAAAAAGCGGGAATGCGCGATCAGCACCTCTTCTCCATCCTCCAGTGTCTTGTAAGGCATGGATGCAACGCGAAAAATGCGGCGAGGATGGTTTGTGTCGAGGGACGCCGCCACATCAGCGGAGATGCGGTCGGCGGAGAGGTAGCCACTGGGCTTACGAGGCGCATTTCCGGTGGAAGATGCGAATCGTGGTTGGACCATTCTGGAGCGATCAGCGGAAGCTGCGCTTTGCTCGTCATTCACCTGGCTGGCTACTGAAAGATCGGGGCCTGCATAATAAGGAAACACCCTCATCCACTTGCCGCCCTTACCGGCCTTGCGCCCGCCGATCATCCGCTTATCAGCCACGGTGCCCCTTATGTAGTACACCGGCGAAAACAGGTCGCGTATACCCTTGAACACGCTTACTCCGAAGAAGACTGTAGCGCCCAGGCTCAACAGCCCCACCAACCCGCACATGCCCAGCGTCACCGGCGATGCTTGCGGATCATTGTTGGAGAGTCGCCCTGCCTGCGTTAGGGAGGTCAATAGCGTTATTACCGCGATTGCGCCCATGACAAGCAGCAGTAAGAGGGCAGCAAGAAGCGTCGCCACCATGGGCGGATAGTAGCTCACCCGGGGCAGACCGTTGACGGGCGCGTCTTTCATCGTCGGATCAGCAGAAGTAGCTCGATAGCTCATGGGCATATTATATCTCATTTCGATACTTAATTTTGAACGTCAAGAGGATATGCGGACGTAAGGGTTCAGAATTGAGGTGTAGCAATTGAATATGCTACCTGTCCAAGACCCACTGCCCCCGTCAGGGGCATGCCCCTGCACCTCAACTGAATTCAGCACCCAAACTGTCCCGATATTTGAGCTTCTTCACTTCGTTTAGAATGACAAAGTACAGGCATATCTCCTGATCTCCGCCTTTGCATCGGCCCTGGAAGAGTTGCTCCTGAGCTTGTCTCCCGATGCGATTTATCCTGTATAATCGTTCCTGTAGACTGTTCACAGACTAGCCTCTTGCTCATACCATCCCAAACCCCGGAAACGAACCACCCACACCCCATGCCATACAAACCCAAACAACCCGCCCAACCCGACTCACAATCCAGCGCCCTCTCGCCCGAAGCCACCGAATTGGTCGAGGCGTTCCGTGGGAGATACGAGTTCCCACTCGACCCGTTCCAGGAGGAGGCTATCGCGCACCTGGCGAGTGGCGAGAGCGTGATAGTGGCGGCCCCTACCGGCACGGGCAAGACGGTGGTGGCCGAGTTCGGCATATTCAGGGCGGCGCAGACAGGGTTCAAGGTGATGTACACCACCCCTATCAAGGCGCTTTCCAACCAGAAGTTCCGAGATTTGCGTGAGCAGTACGGTGACAAGGTAGGCCTCCTTACGGGCGATGTAATCGAGAACCGCGAGGGTGAAATCATCGTCATGACGACGGAGGTGCTACGCAACATGCTGCTGCAAACCCCCTCCGAGCTATGGGGCGTAGGCTGCATCATCTTCGATGAGATTCATTACCTGGCCGACCCCGAACGCGGCACCACGTGGGAAGAAGCCATCATCATGTGCCCTGACTACGTGCAGCTAGTCTGCCTGTCGGCCACCGTAACCAATGCCCCCGAAATCGCCGACTGGATCAGCCGCACTCACCGGCCCGTGCATCTCATAACGCACCTGCAACGCGCCGTGCCGCTCTCGCTCTACTACTACCTTGACGGCAAGCTCAACCTGGTCATCAACGAAAAAGGCCAACAGGTGCTCGACTTCAACGTGGGCGGCGAGATGAAGCGCAGAGCGCAGAATGGTGGGCGCTTCCGAGGTCCCGCCCTCGATGAGGACACCCCGGCGCAGCGCGAGCGACGGGAGCCTTCTTCCCGCGAGATTATAGAGGAGCTTGAGCGGGCCGATTTGCTGCCCGCCATCTACTTCCAATTCTCCAGGCGAGACTGCGAGGCCGCCGCCGAGATGTGCTCGATGACGCGGCTCAAGGCGATACGTGACCGCGATTGGTTGCGCCGCGTTAACGAGGTGCTGGCGAGCTACATGGACCGTCTGACACCGGAGGACCGCAAGCTGGAGCAGGTGCAGTTCATCACTCACCTGGCGCGGCGCGGCTTCGGCTTCCACCACGCCGGTCTGCTGCCCATCCTCAAGCAGCTTGTGGAGGAGCTTTTCAATAAGTCGCTCATGCGCGTGGTGTTTGCCACCGATACCCTGGCCCTGGGTGTGAACATGCCTGCGCGCACTGTCGTAATCGGCGGCATGAGCAAGTACGATGGCGTGTCGCGCCGCCCCCTCATCCCGAACGAGTTCCAGCAAATGTCAGGCAGGGCGGGGCGTCGCGGAATAGACGCACAAGGGCACGTGGTGCTGCCGTACTCACCATGGGTGACGTTCCACGAGGCGCTCAATATAGCCACCGGCCCCCTTCGCCCCATAGAGAGCGCCTTCACGATGCGGTACAACTCGGTGCTCAACCTGTGGGACGCGCCCGCCGGTGAGCGCGTACTGAGGGTGATGCGCGCTTCGCTCTTGCAGTTCCAGCAGAACCGCCGCCTACGCGACATGGAACAGGAGCTTGACGACGAGGAGACCCGCCTCTCCGAGGTGCCCGCCGGTTGCCTGATCGGCTTCGACAACGGAGAGGAGTTGCTTGACGGATACGAGTCGCGGGGCCGGGAAGTAGACGAGTTGCGCCGACGCGAGAAGAAGGCCGACCAGAGCGTGCGCTACATTGAGGCTCGCCGCGAAGAGTTACCCTGGCGCCGCCCTGAGCGCGACCAACTACGCAAGGCTTTCCACACGCTTCCTCAGGGCGCGATGGTCCATATCGAGAAACGGGGGTGGTCGGTGTATCTGGGCCGAGGGCTGGGTGGCGCTGTTGTTGGGCTTTATATGGGCATAGACGGGCAGGATGAGGCAGGCAGTGGGGAAGAGCACGGGCAGTACGCGCCCGGCGAGGTGTTCCCACTCACCGAGTACCGGCAGATCGACTATATGACCGATGTGCCCGTGGCCGTGGACCTGCCTTACCCGCTGACGACCCTGGCCGTGCCACCCACCGTGCCCCTTACTGAATTGCTCTCTCCAGTGGAGATGTCGCAGTTAGGGGCTGGTGTCAGCGAAGCTATGTTGAATGCGCCCGACCTGCAAGGCCGGGTCAGGGAGCACCGCGCCGAGCAGTTGACGCATATCGAGGAGGCATCCGCAAAGGCTCGCGCTAATCTGGAGTATGTGCGAGAGCAATTGCGGCTGGCTGCTGATGCCGAGAGGACGCACGTGTGCCACCAGTGTCCCGTGCGCAAAGAGCACCGCACAAATCGCCGAGTGCATGCCCGCATCTTGCTTGACCGTGACGCCGCCGAGAAGAAGCTGGCCGAGCGGCGCAAGTACGAAGAGACGCGGCTGCAAAACACGCTTAAGGGACTATCCAATGTGCTGGTGCAGTTCGCCTACATGCGTAAGGGTGAGCTTACACCCAAGGCGCGGAAGCTAGCCGACATATTCGACACCAATGCCGTGATGATAAACGAGATGGTAGAAGGCAACTACCTGGAAGGGCTGAAGCCGGAGGACGTGGCCGAGATATTCTCCTGGTTCGCTTATGACCGCGACATAGATTTCGTCAATCGCCTCTTGCTGCCACGCTACTTGCTCAATTTGCGGCGCGACCTCGACAGCCTGCAAAACGCCATCTTCGCCGCCGAACGCCGCCAGGATATCTCCATCACGCGCGGCTACAACCCCTACTTCTACGGGGCGGCCCGCCCCTGGTGCAAAGGCACGTCCATAGCCGATCTTCTCACCCAGATGCAGATAAGCGAGGGCGACCTCGTGATGACCTTCACCAAAACCCTCGACATAATGCGCCAGGTGCGCGAGATGCTCCAGCGCCACGAGCCGGAGCACCCCGTCCGCGCCCTGCTGTGGGAAGCCGACCGGCTGATGCGGCGCGGGGTGGTGGAGATGTCGCAGATGGTCGGGTTCGCGCCGATGGTGGAGGGTGTGGCAGGTGATCAAGATCAGGTAATCGACACGGGAGGGCAAGTGGCAGACGCTGGGCAGAACCTCTAGAACATTCTGACGTTATCTATGTACATAGTGCTACATAGCTTGGGGAATTTATTATCGCCCTTGAGGTTTCGATGAAGGAGTAGAAGCGCTAACTATAATACTTCCCTCTCTACTCAGCTATCTGCGACGCGGGCGTGTAAATCACACTGCGACAATAACCCTGTAAAAGCTTCAATTGGGTTCTCGCAGCCCTAATTACTTGCCCCGAACACGCCTACCCCCAGCAAGCCGAGCACAGACAAGTCCTCATCTTCATCTTCCCAGTGGATGCCTGCACCCTTGCCGATGAACTCCCAATTTCGGCGCTCTTCTTCCCTTGCCTGGGCCAACCTGGGAAACCACGATATAGGCACGCGAATCTCTCGGCCATCACTGAGTGCAACACACAACCCTTCTCTGTCGAACCTCACATCTATAGCTCGGACTGTCTCAACCCCAGCTTCCACTCACCTACTGCCCATCTTGTGCTTCACCTCGTTCGTTACCGCCACGATCCGTACAAACTGCGCGGGGTCGAGCGATGCCCCACCCACGAGCGCGCCGTCTATCTCCGGTTGGGAGACGAACTCCGAAATGTTTTTGGCGTTTACGCTGCCGCCGTACAGGATGCGCATCTCAGAGGCCACTACTTCGCCGCGCATATTCGCTACTTTGCGGCGGATCGCGCTTATCACCTTGTTCGCACCCTCACCGTTGGCCGCTTTGCCTGTGCCGATGGCCCATATAGGCTCGTAGGCGATAATGCACTCTCCCAGTCGCAGCGATTCGATGCCGTCGAGGGCCATACCAATCTGGCGGTCTACGATGTGCAACGTCTCCTCTGCCTCGAACTGCTCCAGATTTTCGCCTATGCAGATAATGGGAAGGAGGTCGTGGGCGATGGCGGCTGCCACCTTACGGCGCACATCTTCATCTGTTTCGTGGAAGTATTGGCGGCGTTCCGAGTGGCCGAGGATAACGTAGTCGCATCTGTTTTGCAGCATGAGGGGCGAGATTTCGCCGGTGAACGCGCCGCGCTCTTCCCAGAACATATTTTGCGCGCCGAGATAAAGGCTCGTGGCATCAAATAGGTCGGCGAACGTTTCGATAGAGACGAAGGGCGGGCATATCACTATGTCTACGTCCGAGAAGACCTCAAGGTCCTCGATCATGGTGTCCATCAGTTCAAACGCGCTATCCGGGTCGGTGTTCATCTTCCAGTTGCCCGCGATCATCGGCCTTCTCATGCAGTCAGTTCCTCTTCCGGCACAGCCTGCTCCTCATATATCTCTTCCGCAGCGTGCCTGTTGTGTCGCCAATGGTCGATTGAAAAGATGGTGGGCACGAATATGAGGTGCAGCGACATCAAGAAAAGCACGACATCACGGACAACAGTCACCGGTCCCGCTTTTTCGTCGGTCAGGAAAGTGCCCACAGGCCCTAGCGCGGTGAGGATAGACTTGCCCAGGGCGTTACTGTCAGGGCCGCCAAAGCAGCCACAATTGATATCCAGCCCGCGCAACCAGGCCTGCGTCACGGCTATTGTGAACACGACCATGAGCACGGCGGTGATGCTCGCTGAGAAGCGGGTGAACAGGCCAAGCAATATCCAAATACCCACGCCCAGTTCGATGGGCGGCAGGGCAGCAGCCATGACATCCACCACTCCAAAGGGTAAGCCCATGGAGTAAGACTTGATGTTCTCGGCCATTGCCTGCGGCACCCCCAATTTGGCTAGTCCCGCCAGCGAAAACACCAGTCCCAGCACCAGCCTCGATAACAGCGTCAAATAGCGAAGAATTCTGAATTGTTGCACGTTCACCATCTAACCGCTTCTTCACAAACCAGCATCTCTTAAGCCACGACCTCCAATTAAGAATTAAGCATTTACCTGAGGACTTTATTTACCTCACCGATCATCCGGTTGGCGTCGAGAGGATTGCTATCGCCCTCGGAGATCATGTGCGCACCTGATACGACACCATTTTTGTCGATCACGAACGCGGTAGGGAAATACTCGATTCCATAGCTATTGGCGACTTTGAGGGATGGATCAAAGAGCAAAGGATAAGGCACCCCAAACTTGTCCCGGAACCAGGTGAGGTCCTCCAACGCGATAGGGCTTGTGTGGTCCTTGCCAAGAGGCGTGGCGCTGATACCCAGCACCTGCACGTCCTTGTCCTTGAAGTTATTGTACACTTTGGCGAATTCAGGTGCGTCCGCCTGGCAGTGAGGGCACCAGGGGGCCATGAACTCCAGAAGCACAGCCTTTTTGCCCTTGAACTGGCCCAGGGTGTAAGTCTGGCCGTCGGTGGCAGGCAGGTTGAAATCGGGCGCTGGTTTTCCGGCTTCCAATGCCACAGGCGCTTGTGACTGCGGCTGTACCGTGGAGCTACCTACACCTGCCGCAACCGTCGTGGCCGGCGTTACTGCGGGCTTGCTGGTTGCGCCGTTCAGTCCACCCCAGATGAGCGCACCCACCAGCAGCACGCCCACAGCCACCAGCGCCATATCGAGCGGTCTGACCCTGAAGCCGGACTTCTGGGATTGTGTTCTCGCGCCGGTGGAACGTACAGGCTGCCCTGTCGCGCCGCTACGCACGGGCTGCTTGGAAGTTGTAGGCGCACCCACGGGGCGGCTTGGACCTGCTGCATGGCGATTGGTGCCGCCTGGCGTCTTACCTGTGCCGTTGGGTCTGTTGCCACCTCCGCTACCGGTTGGCCTTGAATTAATTTGCTTGCTCATAAGTTACTGTATACCCTCTCTTTATTAGGTGATAAAGGCAAGACAATGCCTGCTCCCATAATTATAACCGATTGAGGTTACACTAACGCACGAGCTGGAAGTTAGAAAGTAGGACGCGCTTTCTAACTTTCAACTTTCGCCTCACGCAGTGCGGCAACGCCGGGCAGGGTGCGGCCTTCGAGGAATTCCAGGGAAGCGCCACCACCCGTAGAGACGTGGGTGACGCAGTCGGCCAGGCCCATCTTTTCGAGGGCCGCTACCGAGTCGCCGCCCCCCACTATGGTCGTAGCTCCGTTGCGGGTGGCATCGCACACCGCCTCCGCGACGGCCAGCGTACCATGCGAGAACGGCTCCAGCTCGAACACGCCCATCGGTCCGTTCCAGACCACTGTTTTGGCCTGCCTTATAACTTCTCCGTACTCGGCTGCCGTTTCGGGGCCGATGTCCAGGATGCGCCAGCCAACCTGGTCTATATCGCCCGGCATGCTGTGGATGCCGACGATTTTAGGTATAGCGGTGGCCGACATTTCGGTGGCGATTACCACGTCATTGGGAAGTCGCAAATCTACGTTCTGCACGTCGCGAGCACGCCCAATCAATGCCTCGGCGTCTCGCACGCGGTCCGCTTCGACGAGCGACTGTCCAACCGGCACGCCCACCGATTTGAGGAAGGTATTCGCCATTCCTCCACCGATGATAAGCGTATCCACCTTGTTGAGCAGGTGCCCGATCACGCCCATCTTGTCGGATACTTTGGCCCCGCCCAGGATAGCCACGAATGGCCGCTCGGGATCCTCAAGCGCCTTGCCCATGATGTTTAGCTCTCGCTCCATAAGGAGGCCCGCCACCGCAGGCAGGTCGTGGGCCACCGCTTCGGTTGAGGCGTGTGCTCGGTGAGCCGAACCAAAGGCATCGTTCACGTAAAGATCACCCAATTGGGCCAGCTTCCTGGCGAAATCGGGATCGTTAGCTTCTTCTTCGGGGTGGAAGCGCAGGTTCTCTAGCAAGAGCACCTGGCCGGGTTGCAGGGCCATCGCCGCGTCTCGTACCTCGTTGCCCACGCAGTCGTTCACGAATTGCACGGGCACGTCAGGCCCAAGCAACTCCTGCAGGCGCGCTGCCACAGGGCGCAGGCTGTACCTGGGATCGGGCTTGCCCTTTGGCCGCCCCAGGTGCGACATCAGGATAACCGTTGCTCCATTTTGCAACAAATACTGGATCGTGGGCAGCGAGGCTCGTATTCGGGTGTCATCGGTAATCTGCCCGTCAGAGTCGAGCGGCACGTTAAAGTCCACTCGCACCAATGCCTTCCTACCAGCCACATCTACATCACGGACGCTCATTTTGTTCATAATCGTTTCACTCCTGGTGATGGGGTGACAATTAGGAATCAGGAATCAGGAATAAGACGAGAATATCCATTAATCTTGGCATCTCTGTCCACAATCCTTAATGGACTAAATGCCCTTCTCAGCCATGAACTGGGTCAGATCGGCCACGCGGCAGGCATAACCCCACTCGTTGTCGTACCAGGAGATCACCTTGATGAGGTTACCACCTATGACCATAGTGCTCAGGCCGTCCACGATGGAGGAGTGTGGATCGCCCTTGAAGTCCATACTGACCAGAGGCTCCTCGGTGTAATCCAGGATATCTACGAGGGCGTTTTCGCTCGCCTCAATGAGAGCACCGTTGATCTCCTGCACCGTCGCGCTCTTCTCGATCTCCGCCACGAAGTCAATGATTGATACAGTTGGGGTGGGTACGCGCAGGGAGAAGCCGTCGAACTTGCCTTTCAGTTCCGGTATGACCAGGGCCAGCGCCTTCGCTGCTCCCGTCGTGGTGGGTATGATATTGAGGGCGGCGGCACGGGCGCGGCGCAAGTCCTTGTGCGGGTAGTCGAGAATCACCTGGTCATTTGTGTAAGAGTGAACGGTCGTGACGAGGCCCCTGGTGATGCCGAACCTGTCGAGGATGACCTTGGCAACGGGGGCGAGGCAGTTGGTAGTGCAGCTTGCGTTGGAGACGATGTTATGCTCACGCGGGTCGTATTTTTCGTTGTTTACACCCATCACAATAGTAATATCTTCGCCCTTGGCAGGCGCCGTGATGATGACCCTCTTCGCGCCGCCGTTCATGTGGGCGCGAGCTTTGTCGGCATCGGTGAACACCCCCGTCGACTCGATCACGATCTCCGCGCCCAGATCGCCCCAGGGCAGCTTGGCGGGATCGCGCTCAGCGAATGTCCTGACTTCGTCGCCATCCACAGTAATCGTGTCCTCTGTAGCGGAAACATCGCCGTCGAAGGGACCATAGTTGCTGTCGTACATGAGCAGGTGCGCCAGCGTGTGGTTGTCAGTGAGGTCGTTCACGGCCACCACCTGTATATCGTCAGGATAGTAATCGCGCAGCGCCTTGAACACCTGCCGTCCGATGCGGCCAAATCCATTGATGCCTAC
>JBBSIK010000012.1:0-16513 GCA_038232115.1 Chloroflexia bacterium | reverse complement strand
TTCGTGCGCGCCACCCACCAGATCGCGCAGACTACCCTGCGTAGCGTGCTGGGCCAGTCTACCCTGGACGAACTGCTGTCGCAGCGAGAAGACATCAACATGCGATTGCAGCAAATTATAGACGAGCAAACCGAGCCATGGGGTATCAAGGTGGGCATTGTCGAGGTGAAGGACGCCGAGCTTCCCCAGTCTATGCAGCGTGCTATGGCGCGGCAGGCAGAGGCCGAGCGAGAGAAACGGGCCAAGATCATCCACGCTTCGGGCGAGTTCGAGGCTTCCAAGGCACTGAGCGACGCCGCTCGCATCATCGGGCAGGAGCCTGCCACCCTGCAACTGCGCTATCTGCAAACGCTTACCGAGATCGCCTCTGACCGCAACTCGACCATCATCTTTCCGATCCCCATGGAACTGCTCAGTCTGCTGCCGCGCATGTTCAGCGGCTCGAACGACGGCAACGGCAATGGCTCCGGCAACCTGACTCCCACTATCTCGGAGGCGATTACACCGAAGACCCCCATAGCTGGGGGGAGCGGCCTCACCGAGGGCAGCGGCGGCATACCCACGGCCCCTGCGCTCGACTTGCCTCAACCCCAGCCACAGACCGCTCCCGAAGAGCACCAACACCACGCGCCTGATATAGACGATATTCGCTCGAAGGGCGTCGCCGTCGAACACGCCCGCTTCATGGAAGGCGACATCAAGACATCGAGCGACAGGAACGAGCCTCTGCCTGGGCGCTAATGACAGTCCGTGAGAATCAAAAAGAGGTTGGAAGAATACATCTCCCAACCTCTTTTTAGCCTGGAAATAGCTTTTTGCTCCCGATAGCGACGCCGCATTTCCGGGCACTGCTCGGATAGGCTCGCTACTTTACCTCGAAATCCAGCGTTTTGTCGAGCTTGTCGTTGAGATAAATATCGGCCTTATACTTGCCCAATGGGAGCGGTTTGTCGGGTACGAAGGTGAAGTCAATGGATGCGCCGATATCTTTGGTGAGGTACTCCTTTTCAACGATCTTCTGATCTTTTACCTGGCCGTTCCCTGCATCAACTGCCGTCCATACTGCCTTTATCTTGGTATCGTCCGGAGCATTAGCCACGTCCACTACCGCGTGGACGGTATCAGACGGGCCAAACGTGGTCGTAGGTTCGACCGCTTTCCCATCCTTGTAGTCCTTAGCCAGCACAGCGCCGGTGATGTTGGCAGAACTGACGCTGCACGCCGTGGCGAAGAGCGTTATGAGCAGCATAGTTATAAGAGCAATACTACGTTTCATGTAAGTATAGACCTCCCTTAATCTCGGATGCCGGATATATTTACCGCTGGCTTACATGTGGTCGCACCAGTCTCGGCCAGCAATACTTGCAGTAGCGACCAAAGTGTGTCCTGTTGTTTGGCAGTCTCTGATAGACACATCCTCCTGTTCCACTGATTCACTGGTCGCCATAGCCTCTCTACGATATAACCTCTCAACAAGGAAGATAATTGGTCAAGGTTTTCGTATGTCAGGAGGCAGCCAGTGTATTCCAGGCTGGTAAACTGTACTCCCTAGCTCCCTGGTCCGAGTTGAGCACCCGCAACCTAGCGCAACCGCTTCCTTCATACGGTGCGTTTGCCCAGAGCTTCCAGGTGTGAGCTTCGCCTCCAAGCTGGTTATGAGCTACATTATACTCTGCAAAGTCGCATAACACGACTGTATTCCACAGAATCGCGAATCAGTAAGCGACGAACAGGGTTTGTTATAATGCAATCGTGATGCTCACGGTTGGGCCTCGGATCCAGGCAGCATCGCACGTTACACGTGCTATCGAAGTGCCAGACAAACAAGGGAGTAACAAAGATGGATAAGTCAGTTGTGAATACCATAAAGGGCATACACCACATCACCGCTATATCAGGAGACGCACAGGAGAACTTCGACTTTTATGCAGGTGTGCTGGGCATGCGCCTGGTAAAGAAGAGCGTCAATCAGGATGACCCCGGAACCTACCACCTCTTCTACGCCGACGCTGAAGGGCACCCTGGCACGGACCTGACGTTCTTCCCCTGGGCAACGATGCCGCGTGGACGAAAAGGCGCGGGCCTCTCGATTGAGGTGTCGCTAGCCGTCCCTTCCGGTAGCCTCGATTACTGGGCAGACAGACTGGCGAGCTTCGGAGTTGAAACGACACCTGTTGAAACACGCTTTGGCGAGTACACCCTGCCCTTCGAGGACCCGCACGGCATGCAACTGTCGCTGGTAGAGACCGGCGACACACGCATCTTCACTCCGTGGGAGGATGGCCCGGTGCCGGCTGAGCGCCAGGTCCGTGGACTGCACCTGGCGCGGCTATGGGAGCGCGACATGGAGACCACAAGCCGCTTTCTCACCGGCGTGCTCGGCTTCGAGCGGTTGGGTGCTGAAGACGGCTGGGTGCGCTTCGGTGTGCAGGGTGGCGGATCAGGCAAAGTGCTTGACATACGCGAGGTGCCGGAGGCTCGGCTCGGCCAATGGGGTGTCGGCAGTGTTCACCATATTGCCTGGCGGCTGCCTGACGAAGAGGAGGAATTGGCTGCCCGCACTCAGGTGATTGCGGCGGGGGGCCACCCAACAGAAGTGATAGACCGCTTCTGGTTCAAGTCGGTCTACTTCCGAGAGCCGGGCGGGGTGCTCTTTGAGTTTGCCACCGATGGTCCCGGTTTCGCACTCGATGAGAACCCGGCCCATCTGGGAGAGCAACTCATCCTGCCGCCCTGGTTGGAACCGGACCGCTCGGCCATCGAAGCGGCGCTGCCCACGCTCAATGTGCCGGTGACTGTGACCAGGTAACGTCACTCAATTATTTACCCTGCGTGGAGGCCAACCCGCTACCGAGGGTGCCCAAGACGACCTGATGGCCTTCGGGTAGCTCGGTGTGCAGTTCCATACGTGCTCGGTCGAACCATTGTGTGTAGTAAGTCTTGCCGTCATATATGTATCCTGTTCTACCTGCCTCGGAACAGATCATGGCCTTTCCTGGAGATGGAGTTGGACCGTCATACCGCTCGAAGCGACATGCGCCACGTAGTCAACGAGGACTCCGCTAATCTGGTCGTAGCGTGCGCTGGTGGTAACGCCGGGGAGTTGGCTGCTAATGGTAACGACCTGGCCGCCCGATTGGGAGGCGATAGACTCTACGACCACCCTTTCTCCGGTCAGCGGGTCCTGGTCGAGCAACTGGCCGGGCCTCATCGCATTGAGCGCATTCTGGTCAACCCAGTATAATCCAGTGGTGCCCGTGACGCCGCTGCCCACCGTAGGTTGGTTGCCAGGCATCTGGATGTGCGTCTGCGCGGTATATGAAGCCCAGTTCCGCCCGCCCTTCCCGAACGAGGCTGTGAGGTTCATAGGGTACGTGAGGTTGGCGCTGCTCGGGTCCACGGGATTCGTAAAATTGTACGTCCCACTATAGTAGAGCTTGTTCGTGCGGGCAAGCCAATCGGGATTCTGGCCGTCCAGTCCCGGCACTGTACGTTGCCGGTAGCCAACGAGGCGCGTCACGGCTAGCTGGGTATTGCCCTGAGGTGGCGCCTGCCCAGGCGAGGTGACGGGCGATGTCGCACCCGCAGTGCTGCTCGTCGCTGAGAGCAGCAGGCCCGTCTTCGTGTCGTATGTATACGATTGATACGCGCCCGGCGCGGTGTTAGCGAAGCTGATCGCCTGATATGTGACCCCATTCAGATTGTAATCGCCTCGGAGGACGAGCACGCCGTTGAGCCGCGCCTCCTGTAGCTTCGCGAGCCGCATAGGGTGTATCCAAGCGCCATCAACGACGGCTCCCGGCACTTTCGCTCCACTGCTGGTCGAAGGCACGAGCTGGTTATTGGCGCGGTCGAACCCGTAGAGCGATGTGGAGAGGACGACATCGGTGCCTTCTACCGCTAGCACGTCAATCTGGTCGAAACCGTCACCGCTCGCGGTAGGGAGCGACTCGCCGGTTTCATCCGTGCGCCGGTAGTGTTTGCCGGTTACAGTATCCGTCCACGGCCCAGATGCGTCCTCGACCCACGCGAAGCGGCTCTGCGCCACCGATGCGGCTGCGGAATAAAACGTCACGCGCGTGCCTGCCCTGACCCATTCAGGAGGCCCTATGTCCGAGGCGCTAGGGTTGCCAGGGATCTGGAGCGTCGCCTGCCGAGGCGTCGCCTCGACAATGCCCGGCACAACAACCGGCGTAAGCCCATGCGAGGTATCAGTAGGCAAGTGAGTCTGCGTGCCCGTGGGCGGCTCTATTGCTGGCGCGGTGGGCATCTCCGGCACAGATGTGTCCCCCGTGTAAGAGGGTGTCGGCGTTGGACCAGACACGCTGCTATCCCCACAGGCGCTGAGAAGCATAAGTGTAAGACACATCAAAAGTAGAAAGCCAGGAGCGCGAACCCGCATCAAATTCTCCCTTCGGCACGCCGTTATTAATTCGTTCATCAGGGGCACCCCCATTGGCCTACAGCGGCCAGGTAGTCTTTGTCGTTTGCCTGGACCTGAGGGTCGGTGGAGGCCAGGGCGATGGCGTGAGCTTTCTTCATTTCTTCACAAGCTCTGGCGTCGCTCCTATTATGGTATGCCAGGGCCAGCCATGCATGGGCGTCCGGCTGCTTAGGGTCGAGTTTCACAGCTAACTCCAGAGCTTTCTGTGCCTCGTCGTCACGCTTCAGCGCGTTGTAGGTGCGCCCCAGGTAATAGGCATAGCTCCAGCGGTTGCTGTCAGAGTCAGGCGCTACGTCCAATGCGGCCTTAAACTCGACGGCTGCTTCGTCGTACCTCTTCTGAGCAAAGAGGCTATAAGCCAGGTTATCGTGGTAGAGGGGCACGCTGGGAGCAAGTTTCGCGGCCAGCTTGAACTCGGCGATTCCCTCATCGGGCTTGTCAAGATTATCAGAGTAAACCAGCCCCAGCGCGTTGTGCAGAGAAGGATCGCCGGGCACGATACGCAGGGCGGTATTGAGCGTATCTGCGGCCTGTTGATAGTTTTCATGGCTGATATGCAGGTCGGCCAGCTTCTGGTAATTGAGAGCCATAGCGGCTGTTGTGGGAGCCATACAGATAGCTTCTTTGTAAGCATCGGCGGCGTGGTTGTAATCGCCTTGCTCCTGGTACGCATCGGCAAGCTTCTGCATAGCGGTGCTACGGTCCCGAGTGGCCTGCTTGTATTCCTTCTCGGCCTCAGCGTACCTTTTTTGCGTCAGATACACGTCGCCTATGGCACTATGGTAGTCGCCGGAAGGATCGAGTTCCTCGGCGGATGTATAGCTGCTGAGAGCCAGACTATAATGCTGCGTAGCGCCATCCTTGTTTCCCTGCTGCTCCTCTTGTTGGGCCAGTCCTTTGGCCGCATCGCCTGTATTCTGCTTGTAGACCGGCTCGCTGGGAGCCAGGCGAGATGCTTCCGTGAATGCTCCAAGTGCCTGGTTGTACTTGCCGTAGACAAAGTAATAGATGCCAAGCGCGTTGCGCAGATCGGGCGAGGTAGGGTCAAGTTGAAAGGCAGTATTATACTCCGCTAGAGCCTGGTCGGTCTGCCCTGCGGACTGAAGAAGCGCCGCCATCTGGCTGTGGTAAAAGGGGGAGCGAGGGTGGTCCGCCAGGATGTCTGTATAGAGGCTGAGGCGGCGTGTGTACAGCTTTGTGGCCTGCTTACTGTCGGTGGTGCTCAGGAAGTCGGCGTAGGTCTTGACGATAGTAGCATCCGAGGGGTTAATCGTAAAGGCCTTTTCAAACTCCGCCGCCGCCTGATCATGGCGCTGCTCATTCATGTAGACCAGGCCAAGCAGGTAGTGGGTCTGAGCATCGAACTCATTGATCCCTCTCGCACCCTCCTCCAGCTGAGTGCGGGCTTCCTCGAACCTGGGTTGCGCATCCTGGTCGCGGCCTGCGATGCGTGCAAGTAGCCCTTGGTCGAAAAGAGCCTGGCCCAAACTAGTGTGGGCGAGTGTGTTGCGCGGATCAATTTCTAGGGCTTTCCGTAGCATCGCCACAGCCTCGGCAAGACCGACAGCAATATCAGCCTGGGGTGGGGTAGCTTTCTCTGAGCAACCTGCAACGGCTTGTGGATTGGCGACGGGGGTAGGCAACCCGGCTACAGTAACGGCTGCGGGCGTGCCGGAGGGATTCGCCCCGGCTGCAACCATGTCGGGGCGCTCGCTCTCAGCGCGGGCAAGCACCGACTTTCCTAGCTGGTAGTAGGCCGCGCTCCATTCTTTAGTTTCGCTGACTGCATGCCGGGCGCTGACAACAGAGGCATCGTATTGCCCCAGGAATAATTGCGCAACCGAAAGATTGTTCCAGGCCGTTCCAAAGCTTGGGTCGAGTGTAACGGCCTCGGAATAGACACGCTGCGCCTCGTAGGTATGCCCCTCAGCCATGTAGAAGTTGCCCAAGGTGTTGTAGTTGTACACGTATTCGGGCAACGCCTGGATAGCCTGCTGTAGCGTCCTTATACCCACCTGGTACATGACAGGATCGTCGTAATATGAGTAGATGTACCACATGCCGACTTCACGGCTGCCTTCCAGAGCCTGGCGCGTGGTTTTGATCGCAGGCTGCAAGGAACCTTGCGCCGATAGGATGGCACCTTTCACAAAGAGGGCCGAACCGTAGTCGGGTAGCTGCTCGAGTGCGATATCTACCTGACGGCGGGCCTCTACAAGATAGCTCTCCGCACTCACAGATGGGCTAAGCACCTGGGTGGTAGTTATGCCCAGGCTGCTGCCTGACTGCCCCTGTAGCAGGGCGCGGGTTAGATCGAGCTGGCCCAGGCCCAGGTGCGCGTATATCATATTGGGGTTGATGCTAAGCGCCTTTCGGAGCGAGGCTTCAGCATCGTTAAGCCTGCCCTGATAGTAAAGCACCACTCCCAGGTCGTATTGCACCTGGGCCAGATCGGGCTTGAGGCGTAGCGCCTCGTTGAAGAGGGCAATTTTGGTGTTTGCATCGGAACTGTCACTGCCGAGCAGCCAGAGCGACTCGGCGTCGCCGGAGGGGTGAACGCCCGTCAGCACGCCTGTAGCGGTCAGCACCATTTCCGGGCTGGGCGGACTGAGTTTGGCGATCAGGTCGTACTCCGAGCGTGCATTGCGGCGCAACCCCTGCGAGCTATAGACCCAGGCCCGCGCCCTATGAGTCTCCACCAGACTTGGGCCTTTTTCGACGGCTTTGGTAGCTTCATCCGCCGCCAGGTCCCACAGTTTGTTGGCATCTTGCGTTTTGCCCCTGTATCGCAGCAGGCCGGAGAGCAGCAAGTTGGCCTCGGCCAGGCCTGCATAAGCGCGGGCATAATTGGAATCAAACCCTAACGCTGCCTGGTAATAGGCTATGGAACGGTTATAGCCTTCCTCGTTGAACCATAGATAGTAGCGGCGGCCAACCACATAGCACTCATAAGCTGTGGAGCAGTTGGGACCCGTAGCGGCGTAAGCCTTACTAGCCACCGCCGAGGCTACGTCTATCTGACTCGCCAGAGTCTCGGCCACTTCTTGCTGGCTGCTTTGCAGGTTTTCTGCCAGCACGTTGCGCGTCTGAGGACTTCCAAGCGCCTCGCCCGAAGCCACATCGTACAACGCAGAGCTTACCTCTACCCCGCCCTTGCCAAGAGTATAGGAGCCATCTACCAGTATCTCCGCACCCACGCGCTTACCGGCATCGCTTATGCTCTCTCCTGGGATGCGGGGCACGCCGATAGCCTTGATCAGGCCGCCCGGTTTATTAAGCGTACCCCGCAGATAGTCGGCCAGCGCCTGCCCTGTGCCAACGTCCACCTTGCTGTCGGCGGTAGCCGCATAGGGCAGCACGCCCACTACCCGTTCGCTCGGACGGATCACCAGGATCGTCAGCATCAGCATCAGCACTACCAGACTGGCCGCGAAGTGCCATACTGTATTGCGACGCTGCCTGCGGCCACGTATACCCCACACAAGCGCGCCCAGGCCAAGCAGGGCCAGCAGAGGCACAAGCACGCCTCGGCCCAGGTACAAGAATGGGGCGATCCAGTTGTAGACAAACCCCAGGCTGCTCACACCCGGCAACTGCCCTATCAACGTGCCGAGGGTAACCAGTGCTCCCGAGACCGTAGCTAGCGGGACCAGCCACTTTTCCCCTGCTGATTTCAAGGCCGCATGCACCGGCTCGGTAGTTGGGGCGGGCATGCCTGAGGGCATTGAGTTAGCTGCCTCGTGTGGAACCTCACGCTCCGAGGTCTGCTTCGACCCAGGCGGGGGCACGGCAACGGCAGTTGAGACGTTAGCCGCTTCAGGTCCGGTGTACGCCTCTATAGAGGTCCGGCTACTATCAACAGGGTGGCTCCCCTCGCTGTCGAGGGTTACATGTGGGCCAATCTCCCCGGTGCCCACGGGAGCCACACGTGGCTCCCGTGGGTCTTTGTCTCGTTGGAAGAGTCTCATAAGGTTCATTGCTTCCTTGCTTGTACCTGCTAATACAGAGGTTCCAGCTTGAGTTGCAAGTCCAAAACGGCGGGCGCGTCGGCGGGGACCTGGACATTATCCTGAGTAATGGCCGAGTAATTGTTCATGCCGGTCCCCATGCTGTAGGCTTTTCCGCGCTCCAATTGCACCTTCATAGTGAAGTTGCCGTTCTGGTCGGTGTACGCCGAGTCGAGCACTTCATCGGCAGTGTTCTTGAAGGTGCTCCATGTGATGCCGGGCTTCAAGATTATGAAGTACGCTCCGGCAAGTGGCGCGCCCGAATAAGCGTCTACAATTTTACCCTTGACGATAACGCCGTTCTGTGTGGGCGGCGGGTTGGGATTCTGGCCTGTGCCACCTGTGCCACCTGTGCCACCTGTACCTCCTGTACCTCCTGTGCCACCTGTGCCACCTGTACCTCCTGTACCTCCTGTACCTCCACCGCCGATGACTGCCGTGGCACGTTGTTGTTCCTGGCCCTGGAGCGATAACCTCACTTCATACTTGCCGTCGGGCAAGGTCTGGCCCTCGCCGGCATATATTGACTGGTTGTGGAGGCCGCTGCTGCCGGCGTCCGCGGCCCAAACATGGTCTACCTCAGCGACCACTTTGTCGTTCAGCAGCCACGTTACGTGCCAGGCCATGTTGGGGCGCATACCGTTGACGTTGAAGAATACGAACAGCTCCGGCACGCCCGATGCGAACGTCGTGCCAGGCTGGATCAACTTGCCGTTGGCATCCGCGCCCAGGGCGAACGTAATCGGCCCAAAGCCTGCCTGCGCCGCCGGAGGAGTTGGTTGGCCGGGAGGCGCGTTGTTACCGACACCGCCCGTCAGCGTAACGTCGCCCGTAGCGGCAAGCTTGCCGCCCACCAGGAGTTCCAAACGATAGTCTCCGGCTCCCAGTGGCGTGTTCGACCCAAGCGGCATGCTGCCGCCCTTGCCGTTGGTAGGGTTGCTCCACCTGACAGAAGGGGCTGTAGAGAGTACGTTCCAGGTGCTGCCGTCCGCTGTTCTCGCATACCAGATAGCCTGCACCTCTGTTCCTGCGGCTACGTTTGCCCAGTCGTATGTGGCGTCAATGCGAGAGATGCGCGCAGGAAGCACACGGCCCGTCTTACCGCCGCCCGAAAAGGCGATGTTGTTGAAGGTTGGATAGTTCTGCTTCGGACCGCCTACCTGGATAGTGGCGCTGCCCAGGACATAGTTGTCGTAGTTGATCTCGAACTTGTAGGTGCCGTCCTTTAGATTAGTGGCATCCCGAAAACCGTACCAGTAGGAGCCGTAGGGACCATAGTTCTGCGTACTCCAGGGCTGTGCGGGTGGCGCGCCGCTAAGCTCTTGACCGTTGATGTATATCCGCGTACTAAAAGGCGCGCCATCCTCAAACTTGTAATAGTCGAAGAAGAATATCAGGTTGCTGCTGCCTGAAGGCAGGGAGGCGACTATGTTTTGCGGCTGCTGATCATCGGTTACGCCATCAGCAAAGATAAGCCTCGATACACAACCCTGATGCGTTCTGGGAGGTGCGCCTCCAGATGCCGGCACGCCGGTGCAATTGTCAGTGCCTGGCGGCGTGTTAGGAGCAGGTGTGGTGCTTGGGCCAGGATTGTTTCCGGGCGGCAGGTCGGGAACTGCGGGAGAGGCAGTCGGGCTAGTTTGCGGTGGGATGTTGGGGCGGAGACCCCCAAGGGCCTGCTGTATCAGCGGCTTGGCGAGGTCTACCGGGCGCAGCGCACTTATGTTGTTGCTTATGGGCACGCAGACATCTTTATTGTCTACTTTGCCGTCCTCGTTAGTATCCTGGACGGGTCGGCAGTCTATAGAGGGTGCGTTTTTCTGGCCGCTGCCCGCTTCCGTGGGTATACCGACCAGTTCACCGGCGTCGTTTATCGCCGTGCCGCCGCTATTGCCACCCGACACCAGGGCGTCGGTCTTGATCCAGGCGCGCCCCTGGACACCGTTCTCGTATGTAAAGCCACTGACGTTGCCCGCCGTGAAGGTAACGGTGTCGCCACCTATGCCTGGATAGCCGATGACGGTAATGTGGTCCAGCGCATGCAGGTGGTCCTTGTCCGAGCTACCCACAGTGATCGCGGGCAGGTTGAGCGCGTTGTTGTCTACAGTGTCGCCCTTCAAATCCTGTGTAATGTGCAACACCGCCAGGTCGAGGCCGCCCTGCCGGGGCGAGTCGGCCACCACTTCTGCCACGAAACTGGGCACTGGCAGTTCGTCGGCGCTCTTGGTGAGGAGCACCATGATGACTTTTTTGTTCCGCTTGAGTTCGGGGTGGCCTCCAGCGTCCAGGGCCTCATCTATGTCTGTGCAGTGATGATTGGTCAGAATATAGCCCCTGGGGTCTATAATCGTGCCGCTGCAACTGTACAATATCTGAAGCTTGTTCCCGCTCTGGGCAGGCACTACTACTGTTCCATACAGCTTTACAACGCTGTTGAGCACTCTGTTGGCGACTTCGGGCTTCATCTGGGCGGACGCCAGGTGAGAGCCGGACGGCACCATACCGGCGGCCAGAGCAACAACGACGGCCAACAGCACGCGCACTATTCTGGGTTGCTTTCTTGTTGTTATAGCTTTCATCATGCGTCCTCTCTTTAGGGAAGTTGTGCCGAGGCAACAAATTTGTCGAATAGTGGCGCGGCCTGCTCCAAGTTGCTTTGGGCAGCTTGCAGGCTGAAGGTGTACACTTTGTCTGTCTTGCGCAAGAGATAGTCTCTGCCCAGCACCACAGCAGGCAGGTTGTCCTGAAGTATGCCTGAAGGCACTTTTACATACACATAGTTGGCTTTGGTGGCGGGCAATCCTTTAACGCTCTGGCTCGGAGTCACGTTGAACAGCTTGAAAGCAGTAGAGTTGCGGCCCCGGTTGATCGCCAGCGTGTCGGCCACAGACGATAAAGCAGCGGTGTCGGTGGCGTTAGGGTCCACTACCGTGCGGCGCAATTCGAAGGTAGTCGGGAAGCCGGGAGCTTGCATATCCCGCATGGTCAGCGTTCCCTGCGCGGCTGATGAGGTGTCTAGTTGCCAGGTATCAGGGTATTGGACCGTCACCCCGGCAGGGTCGGTGTAATTTCTGGTCCGCGATTCAGCGGCGTTTCTGATCAGCACACCCGCGATCAGCGCAACTAGAGTGATGGCCGTAACCATAACCACCGAAATTGTATCCTGCGTGTTGACGCGCGCCAGTATTTTGCGCGTAGTCAAGGCGGTTGTATCTATCATCTTTGCGTTCCTCCTATTTGTGGACTGAGGACTGGGGACCGAGGTTAAGGTGAGGAGTGTTCTGTACTTTACCCTCAGTCCTCACAACTTCGTACTCCTAAGTTGCGGCTTTGGGTTCCATATGGGAAATCACGGCGGGAGAAGCGCCATCGGCCTGCAAGTCGCGGCGTATAAGCACAAATATCACACCAAGCAGCCCGCCGGCCAATATGGTAGCAAGCGCCAGAGAAGGCCAGGGGTTGTATCCCGCGCTCATCGTCCCCCCGGTGGTCAGTTGTATGGGCGAACGAGCTAGCTCACCACTCAGCCAGGAGTACAGGCCCTCAAGGACTGCGGCAACCACCAGACCCACAGACATCCACCAGACTCGTTTGCTGTCGAACTTGTCTCGCCCCAGGAAATAACCGATGAGCGCCCCCAGCGAGCCTTGGACCATCTGGGTAATGACGATGCGTATCACACCAGCGCCCAGGTCTACTCCACCGCTCGCGACTACCAGGTTGATGTTGAGCATTGTGGCATACCCCAGCCCTACCGCCGACCCATATATAACACCGTCCACGCGCTGATCGAACTCCGGCGAATAGAAGATGCTGAAGCGTATTGCTGCGTACTTTAGAAACGTCTGCAAGAAACCTACAACCAGGATCGAACCAAGTATCTCAGTAAGCGGGTCGCGGCCAATCCAATCGGGCACGCGGAAGAAGAGGTTGAGGAGCGGCAGCCCCACCGCCCCCGCCACAAGCGCACCCAGCACGGCTACCGCCAGCACGAGGAGGCGAGGCTCTGGTTCGCCGCGGTCCTGGACATAAAATAGAGACATCCAGATGGCAGCGGGTATAGCAGTCAGGATAAGGCTCACTATCATAAGCGTCTCGCCGGTCAGCGCAGGCTGAGTGGTGGCGACTATTGCCTCAACGATACCCACGTAGGCAAGCAGCGCCACCAGTTGTATAAGCTCCGTGCGCCACAGGCTAAGTCTGTTAAGTGCGGTTCGCATACTTTTCCTCCTTGTATAGAGTGCTTACTCTTACGGTCTGCCGACACAGATTGCATGAGCGGCCACCCTACCCTCCGTCTTCAGGGTCTGTACCGGCATGTCTGATGCGTTCGCGGAGTTCCAGGTCGGGCAGCATCACCAGGAGCAGGTCCACCAGCGTCGGCCAATCATGGAAGTACCGGGCGTTGTGGCTCAGCACATACTGGAGCTTACCATGCCATTGCTGCTGCTCGACGGTATCGCATGCCGGATCTTCGCTTTCGGTCCACAACCTCAACAGGAACAGGTATGAGTGGTCGTGTTGTCTCGTTGTGCCGCAGGTGACTTCTGTACTCTTTGCGTCTGTCCTATCCATAAATGGACCTCGCATTGTGGTGATCATCCAGACAATAAAGCGCCGTGAGCTTGAAAACCAGGTGGCTGTTCGGACCAGGGCAGTCTCAAAGTCGTGCATGTAGCAAGCCGCAGTGCCAAACCACAGATTGTCTTTCCTAACGTAGTGAGGAATCGGTTGGGTATGCGACAATGCTGAATTAGAGAAGTAAGCGGCACAGTTACTACTGTATACAATGTGTACAAGGGCCAACCGATTCCTCATTACGTTCGGAATGACAATGTGTGGTTTGTCCGCTCAGTTTGCTGCCGTTGAGACTTTGACACTGCCCTGTGTTCGGACCTCTGATGGTTACATTATGGCTGCAATCCGGCTATAATAGGACACACAAGAAGCGCACAAAAAGCGCACAGAAAGGCGCATTTTAGAGCTGTGTCAAAGTCGCTGGAGAGGATTTGTAGGCGACATTATGGACATGGCCTCCGGTAGCTAAGCACGAGCAGGGGCGACGGCCTATGATATCGGCCATCCTTCACAAGCTCAGAACCCACCCTTCAGAGAGGAGGCACGTTGCGTTGGAAGAGACAGACTCTTTTGGGGCAATGCTCAAACAGAGGCGCAAAGCCCACGATTTGACCCAGTTTGAGCTTGCGGACCGCGTGGGCTGCTCCTCTTCCACTATCCGCATGGTCGAATCAGGAGAGCGAAGGGCATCAAGGCAACTGGCCGAACTGCTGGCCGACCGGCTCGATGTTGCGCCTGGCGAACGCGAGGGGTTCTTGCACGCTGCCAGAGCAGGGGCAAGCGCCGCGCAAGAAGATGGCAGGGGTGACACAAAGGGAGCAGCCCAACCCGCACTCGATCTGCCGGCGTACCTCACCCCTCTGGTGGGGCGTGACAAGGAGATAGAGGCAATAGAAGCTCGGTTGCTCAATAAGGGCACGCACATAGGAGTGCGTTTGCTGACCCTCACAGGCCCAGCCGGAATAGGCAAGACTCGCCTCGCCTCCGCTCTTGCTTCAGACGTGCAGAGGGAATTTAGCGAGGGGGTTTGCTTTGTGGCGCTGGCGACGGTTCGTGAACCAGAAATGGTAATCTCCACAATAGCCGGTGCGCTCGGTATGAGAGAGCAGACTGAGCAGGGCAGCGAAGCCATGCTCGACTCCCTCAAGAAGCAGTTGCTAGGTAAGGAGATGCTGCTTGTACTCGACAACATGGAACAGGTACTGGAAGCAGGGCCACTAATCGCCGCCGTGCTGGGAGCGTGCCCCACCGTAAAGGCGCTTGTTACCAGCCGCGAGCCACTCCACGTCCAGGGAGAGAGTGTTTTCCATGTGCCACCCCTGCTTTTGCCCGACATAGAAAAGTTGCCTCCTATGGAGACATTGCTGGACTACTCGGCGGTGGCCCTGTTCGTGGAGCGCGCGCGGGCGGCTGTGTCCAGCTTCGCCCTCACCGAAGGAAACGCATTGGAGGTAGCCACGATATGCGCCAGGATGGACGGGCTGCCGCTAGCGATTGAACTGGTGGCTGCCCGCGTCAAGCTCTTTTCTCCCAGGGCGCTACTTGCAAGGTTGGCAGGGGCACATGGGCAGGGGACGTTTCGCCTACTCGGAGACGGGGCACGCGACCTGCCTGAGCGACACAGGACCTTGCAAGCCGCTATCAGTTGGAGCTATGACCTGTTGAGCAAGGAGGAGCAAACCTTGTTCGTGCGGCTCAGTGTCTTCGTGGGAGGCTGCACTCTGCCCGCGATAGAGGCGGTATGCAACGCGGTGGGCGACATAGGCTTGGATGCGCTCTACGGGGTATCTTCACTCCTAGACAAGAGCCTTCTGACGCTGGAGCGTGAAGAAGATGGAGACGAAGAACCCCGCTTCGCCCTTTTGCAAACGGTACGCGAATATGCTATGTCGCGGCTGGAAGAGCCGGGGCAGGCAGAAGCGGAGAAGGTAAGGCGCTGGCATGCCGAGTATTTCCTGGCGCTGGCTCAATCGGTGGAACCTATGCTCACCGGCCCGGAGCAACAAGCGTGGCTGCTTCGCCTGGAGAAAGACCACGACAACCTTCAAGCCGCGTTGCGTTGGTTGTTGGAAACGGGCGACCTGGAGATGGCGGCGCAACTCAGTGGCCCACTCTCTCGCTTTTGGTGGGTTCATGGGCACCTGAGCGAGGGGCGCCGGTGGCTCGAGGCCGTGCTTGCTCATGCAGACAGTATCTCACCCGCTATACGTGCAAAGGTTCTGGCGGGAGCCGGAGTGCTGGCCCGAAACCAGAGCGATTTTGTGCGCGCACGGGAACTCTTAGAGGAGAGTGTTACCATCAGGCGGCGCTTGGCTGATAAGCCGGGTATGGCGATCTCCCTCAAAGACCTCGGCACTGTGGTTGACTACCAGGGCGATCTCTCAACCGCTGCCGAGCTATATGAGGAGAGCCTTGCCCTCTTCCGTGACCTGGGTGACATGTGGGGCGTGGGAGCATGCCTGGGCAACCTGGGGAGTGTGTTCCAGATGCAAGGCATGTACGACAGGGCCATGCCCTACTATGAGGAGAGCCTCGCTATCAGGCGGGCCGCCGGAGACAAGTGGGGTGTCGGGGCTGCTCTTACTAACCTGGGAATAGCCCTTCGACACAAGGGCGACTACTCAGGAGCCGCAAAGTTGTGGAGCGAAGCCCTGGAACTCTTCCGTGAGGTACAGGACAAGCAGAATGTGGGTCTCACGCTCAGTCATCTGGGCAGAGTGGCCCAGGTCCAGGGTGACTACGCAGGGGCCTGGGCGCTCTTCTGGGAAAGCCTGTCTTTGCGCAGAGAGGTTGGAGACAGGCACGGGTCCGCCATGTCGCTGGCCTACCTGGCGGACCTGGCGCTTTCTCAAGGCGACCCCCGGCAAGCCCTGGCGCTCTTGAGAGAAACCCTCACTTTGATCAGGGATATAGGAGATAAGCTCTTTATTGGCGAGTGCTTTGAGGCCTTCGGTGGGGCGCTGGCTGCCTCTGGACAGGCCGAGCGGGCCGCTACATTGTTAGGTACAGCAGAAAGCCTGCGCTCGGCGATAGGTCAGCCTATCCACCCCTCCGATGCTCCAACCTACCAACGCAACGTCAGCATGGCGCGAGATAGCCTGGATCAAGAAGCATTTGCGCATGCATGGAAAGCAGGCCGCCTTCTATCCCTGCAACAGGCAGTAGACTACGCACTAGATCCGCTAGTCTAGCAGCCTGTTATGAATCGTCAGGGGCTAGAGGTCAGGAGGCAGTAGCTGGGACAGGACGAAAACGCAAAGACGCGAAGAGATCTGTGGTCTAGCCCCTGGCCCGTGGCCCGTGGCCCCTGGCCCTATAGCCCATATATCTACACCAAGTAGCCAAACCAGCCTATAAAACGTCGTAGACTCGGCCACTCTATTATGATATAATGCCCGCAGTGGTAGGGCTGCCTCGCGTTCGAGCTTCTGGAGGGCGCGGGGGGCTGCCTGCACACCGACATACCCACCTGGGGTCCATCGCT
>JBBSIK010000011.1:0-16562 GCA_038232115.1 Chloroflexia bacterium | reverse complement strand
GACGCAAAGTACGCGCAAAGTTTTAAGAAGGGGTTCTTGCATCCCAACTCATAGCTCAAAACCACTGGTCTCTAGCCCCTGGCCCCAATAAAGGAGCACCATGAAAATAATCATCCCCGCCGCTGGTTTCGGCACTCGGATGCGACCTCATACACATACCAGGCCCAAGCCAATGGTGCCGGTGGCGGGTAAGCCTTCACTCGCCTTTGTACTGGATGCCTTCGAGCCACTCCATAACGTGGAAGAGATTATCATCATCGTGGGGCGGATGGGCGAGCAGATGGAAGAATATGCCAACAAGCACTACCCACAGTACAAGTTCCGCTTTATCGAGCAGAAGGTTATGCGCGGGCAGGCCGATGCTATTGCCCTCGCCGAAGAGTACATACAGGGCGACCTCCTCAGCGTATTCGTGGACACCCTCTTTGAGGCCGATCTAAGCGTGGTGAACAACCTGCCCCCGAACCAGGACGGTGCTATGTTCGTGGCCGAGGTGCCCGACCCGTCTCGATTCGGCATCGCCGTGGTCGGTCCGGAGGGCTATGTGACCAAGATGGTCGAGAAGCCCCAGCACCCGGAGAGCAACCTCGCGGTAGTCGGTCTATACTATTTCAAGGACTCGCAGGCGCTGTTCCAGGGCATACACCGGCTGATGGATTCGGGCCGCAGCCTCAAAGGCGAGTATTTCCTGGCCGATGCGATACAGGAGATGATCACCGCAGGCGCGAAGTTCAAGACCTACCCGGTACACGTGTGGGAAGACACAGGCACTCCCGACGCCGTGCTTCACGCCAATCGCTACCTGCTGCGCGGTATGGACAAGCATACCGAGCCGTACATGCAAGGCTCTTCAGTCGTGGTGCCACCATGCTTTATCTCGCCCGAAGCCAGCGTAGAAAACTCGGTCATAGGCCCCTACGCCTCGATCTCGGAGGGGGCCACAGTGCGCGATTCGGTGGTCAAGAACAGCATTATCATGCAGAAGGCCAGTGTGTCGGCGGCCACCCTGTTCGGCGCTCTCATCGGCGAACGCGCTCACGTCGAAGGCTCGTACAACGCCCTCAACATCGGCGACGACTCGGTGTACCGGACGGTAGGCGCTAGCGAAGCGGTGGTAGATGAAACATTCAAGTAGGGGGGCTGGTCACAGTCCGCACATCAGGCAAACGTCAAGACTGGAGTCACTGCATGCAAATCGTTGACCTGAACGCCTCGGAAGAATTGCACATCCAACAGGCAGCCGCTTTGCTGGTGGCCGGCTTTCGTGAGCACTGGCCCGAAGCATGGCCCGACCTGAAGGCTGCGCTAGAGACCGTGCGGGAGTCGTTCGGCCCCGACTGCATTAGTAGGGTTGCACTCGATGACAGTGGATCTGCCGTAGGCTGGATCGCCGCGAACAGCCAGTATGACGGCTTTGTCTGGGAGTTGGACCCGCTGGTGGTTGCGCCTGCGTTGCAAGGGCAGGGAATTGGCCGCGCCCTTGTAGCCGATCTCGAAACACGGGTAAAAGAACGCGGCGGGCTGACCATCTGGCTGGGTTCGGATGACGAGGATAGCATGACTACACTGTCAGGCACGAACCTATACCCTGATGTTTGGTTTCATATCAAGCAGATTCGCAACTTGCGCGGACACCCTTATGAATTCTATCAGAAGCTGGGGTATACCATTGTCGGGGTCATGCCTGATGCAAACGGCCTGGGCAAGCCGGACATCTACATGGCAAAGCGCGTGGGGTAAGGAACTCGCAGGGCTGATACCTGCATTTATCCTGGACGGCGCGCAGACAATTGGCTGGATGGAAGGGGAGACAACTTGGCAGATTGGCTTGAACTATCGGTAGATGTGGACCCGGAGGCGGTGGAACCTGTCAGCGAGCTGTTTGCGCGGCTGGGGTACAACGGCGGGGTGGTGGTCGAGCAGCCGCTGATCGTGCCGGAGGGCGAATATCCCGACTGGTCAGCCCTACAGCAGGCGGAGATAGACCCCAACCGCCCCGTCAGCGTGCGCACATATCTGCACGACGACGATGAAGCGGCTGAGAAGCATATGCAGATCGAGCAGGCGCTATGGCATCTGGGCCGCATGCGGGAGGTCGGCACGCTCCTTGTGAAGCCGTGCAAAGAGGAGGACTGGGCCAACGCCTGGAAGGCATATTACGGCATCCAGCGCATGGGCGAGCACATTGTCATAAAACCGTCCTGGCTTGAATACACCCCCAAAGAGGGCGATGTCATACTCGACCTCGACCCCGGCATGGCATTCGGCACCGGCCTGCACCCCACGACTCGCCTCTGCCTTGCCGCGCTGGAAGAGTTCGTTCGCCCCGATACCAACATACTCGACCTGGGCACCGGCTCCGGTATCCTGGCAATCGCGGCGGCAAAGCTAGGTGGCCGGGGTGTGCGAGTTGCGGCGCTCGACACGGACCAGGTAGCCGTGGACGCCACCCGCGAGAACGTAGAGCGCAATGGCCTGGCAAGCCAGATAAGGGTCGGCCATGGCTCGGCGGTGGCGGCACATGAAGATGGTCCCTACGACCTCATAGTGGCGAACATACTGGCTACTGTCATTATCGAGCTATCAAAGTCGCTGTATGAACTGCTGGCGCCAGGTGGCATACTCATCACGTCCGGCATATTTATCGAGCGGGGCGACAGCGTGATAGAGGCACTGGAGAAAGCCGGGCTGCCCATGAGGGAGCGCAGGCAGGAGGGCGACTGGCTTTGCCTGGTCTCAGATCGCGCGCAGTAGGCACGGCGGCGGGCCTGGTGGGACTTCCCTGGCGGGTACGTCCGGGTCG
The DNA here is from genome assembly GCA_038232115.1 of Chloroflexia bacterium. Lineage (GTDB taxonomy): Bacteria > Chloroflexota > Chloroflexia > QHBQ01 > JADMIH01 > JADMIH01. The sequence goes on along the minus strand of JBBSIK010000011.1, from coordinate 13,759 downwards.
TGGCAAGGTTGTGCCCCTGAGCAGCCCCAACCTCAAGCGCGTTGTGTTCATCAAACCGTGCTGCATGGGCGATCTGCTCATGGCAACACCCGCCTTCGCCGCCCTTCGCAAGTCGCTGCCTGATGCCCACACTGCCCTCTCGGTGGGCGATTGGGCGCGCCCTGCGGTAGCCAACAACCCCAACCTCGACACGCTGATAGATGCCACCGTATCAGGCAACGACAACCTGCTTGCAAGCTACATGCGCCTGGCACGTTACATCAGGCGTGGGCACTATGGTACGGCGCTGGTGCTGGACCGCTCGCCTATACTGAACGCCGTGCCGTACATGGCAAGGGTGCCGGTGCGGGCGGGCCTGGACAGCGAAGGTAGGGGTATCGCGCTCACCAACCCGGTACCCTGCCCTCCAAAAAGCGTGCGACATGAGGTAGAATGGTATCTCGACGTGGTGAGGGCGCTCGGCATTGATGCGCCTTCCGAAAGCGCATACCTGGAGTTCTATCCTACCGAGGACGACAAGAAAGTGGCAGGGCAGGCGCTCTCTCATGTGTTGGGGGAAGCGGGCGAAACGGACGCGGGCATTGTGGCGCTGCACCTGGGCGGCGGGTCTAACCCAGGCATGAACCTCCCGGCCAAGCGATGGCAGCCCGAAAGGTGGGCCCAGGTGGCCGACTGGATAGCCGAGACGTATGAAGCGAGCATAGTGCTGCTGGGCGGCCCCGGCGAGCAGGACAGAGAAGCAGCCGAGGTGTTCAAAGCGGCTCTCTTTCCAGCGACCCGCCCGTACATAGCCGATCTCGTAGGCAAGCTTGAGTGGGGCGAGATCGGCGCGCTCCTGCACCGTTGCAATCTCTTTATAGGACACGATACCGGCGCGATGCACCTGGCAACCGCCATGCGCACTCCCGTCGTCGCCGTATTTGGCCCCAGCAACCCCGCCCGCTTCGGTCCATGGGACCCATCGGGGCGCAGTATAGCCGTCGCCCCCAAATGGGTCGCTACCGACGCCGAAGCACTACGCCGCGCCGCACAATCAGGTGAGCAATATCACGACATGGTAACAGCGGAAGAGGTGTGGGCAGCTGTGCAGAAGGCTTACGGCAGGAGCTAGGGATTAGGAGACGGAAACGCAAAAGTGCAAAGGTAAGCGGGAAACTAAAAGGCAGCCAACGAGACCAAAGTGATAACCAGAGCTTTAGTTGACCCTTATACCCACAACAGCTATAATGTGGTTGCATTTGTAACCATTATTTGTTATGAGAGGCAGCCATGAGGACTATTGGGGTACGAGAGCTAAAGACCCATATAAGCGAGATATTGAGGCAGGTACAAGAGGAGGGGGAGGTCATTGAGGTCACCAACCACGGGGAAGTAGTAGCCCGCGTAGTGCCTATACGACGGCCTGTGCCGAACGGCCAGGATAACGCCGCCATCTGGACCGACCTTGACCGGCTGGCCGCCGAGATAGGCAAGTACCTGCCTGAGAAGGTAGACGCTGTAGAAGCTATAAACGAGGTGAGGCGGGATCTGTAATGACCGGCCCTGGGGTACCGCTGCAACATCCGGCAGTAGTGATAGATGCAAGCGTGTGGGCCAGCAGGCTCATGCCCCAGGACAGCAATCACACGGCAAGCATCCAGTGGATGAGGCGGTATACCGATGTCGGAGGCCTGCTGGTAGCGCCGGCCTTCTTGCTTATAGAAGTCTCGGCTGCTATCACCAGGCAAACAGGCCAGCCCGTAGCTGGCAAAGCGGCGGTCAGTCACATCTACTATGTGAGCCAGATGAGGCTTGTGCAGCTAGACCCTCTACTGATACAAGCTGCCGCCGACATCGCCGCCGACATGCGCCTCAGAGCCGGAGATGCTATCTATGTGGCTGTAGCCGACCAGATGAGAATTTCTCTGGTGAGTTGGGACAAGCAGCAAATACAACGTGCCTCCGGTAGGCTGACAGGCTTCACACCCGATAACTTTCCCTTCTAAAGGCTTTTCTACTTTCTGCTTTCTACTTTCTACCTTCTACCTTCTACCTTCTACTTTGTATTTTCAACTTTCAACTTCAACTCGGAATTTGGTACTAGCCCTATGCAAGACACAGGCTTACTCGCACCTACAGGACAGACGGCTATCGTGATCGTGCCACCAACCGACATACGCGCCTTCGTGGATCATTATCGCCACATGTATGCGCCCGAACAAATGAAGCGTATAGAGGCCCACATTACGGTAGCCTATCCGTTCGTCCACTTCGATGACTTGCAGGAGGCTGAGCCGCGCCTGCGCAGGGTACTTTCCAAATGTCCGCCGAGGGCAGTAGCTTTGCGGGGGTTTGCCACCTTTCCCCTGGAGGGGGTGCTCTATCTCTACCTGGCCCACCCGGAGCGCGTGACATCTCTTTACCAAACCATCCTGGCCGAGTTCCCCGAGTATCCGGCCTACGGGGGGCAGTTCGGCGACGACCTGACACCGCACATGACGGTCGGCCTCTTCCAAGACCTCCAGGAGATGGAAGCGGTATATAGCACGCTATCGGTGCAGCGCCTCTATCTGGCATGGGACGTGGAGGGCGTTTTCATCATCTATAAGACCGATGACGGCACATGGCACCCATGGTCCGAGATATTGCTGGGTGCCGGAGCATAGGGGTGGCGGGTAGGTCCGATACCAGGATTCTGGCGCGTGAGCTTCTCATTCGCGCATACGCCACGCTGCCTGCTATATGTAACGGAACCGCACGGCGCGCAGGCAGAGGCGGCAAGATAAGCCGCATCCTCGTAATTCGGCCCGACCATCTTGGCGATCTACTCTTCGCCACTCCCGCGCTGGACCTGCTACGAGCCGCCTTCCCCGACGCCCACATCACCGGAGCAGTTGGCCCGTGGGGACGCGCTATGTGGGCGGACAACCCGAATCTGGATGCGCTGGAAGTGATACCATTCCCAGGTATGGTGGCAAGGCATGGAAATGAGCTGGCCTCGTACAGGCTGCTTGCAGAGTTGGCTGAACAAATAGCAAAAGGACGGTACGATCTCGGCATTACGCTCAGATTCGACCACTGGTGGGGCGCTGCCCTCATGTGGGCGGCGGGCATACCGCGCAGGTGGGGCTATCGCACGCCAGGCATGCAAACATGGCTCACAGATACAGTGCCCTATCGAGTAGGTATGCACGAAGTCGAGCAGAATCTGCATCTGTTAAGTCCCATAATAGAGGCCAAGGTACCAGGGGGCGCAACAAGCATGGTGATAGACAGAAACAAGGGCATGCCACTGCTCAAGCCTCCCACGGCCACCCCCCCCGACGAGGCGATGTTGCGCATGTGGTTGAGCGCGGAGCCGCACCGTCGCGCCATTATTCACCCAGGCACGGCAGCCGCCAACAAACTCTGGACAATAGCCGGCTGGGCACAGGTCGCGGACAATCTGGCAGCGACCGGCTGGAGCGTAACCCTGACCGGCTCGCCCGTCGAAAAAGAGCTTTGCGCCCGCATACAGGAAGCCGCTAGCAGCAAGCCGCTAGATATGTCGGGGCACACGGCGAGCATAGCGCATCTAATATGGGTCATGGATGGGGCAGATATAGTGCTGGGCGTGGACAGCGGCCCACTACACATAGCCGACGCCCTCCACAAACGGACGCTGCACCTGTACGGCCCAAGCGACGAAACGATCTGGGGGCCGTGGGGCGATCCTCGACTGCACAGGGCATTCCGCGCTCCCAACACCCGCCCCACCCAGCACCTGACCGTTGGCTCGCCCGAACTCGAAGGCGGCCCAGAGATGAAGGCCATCACGGTGCCGATGGTGATGCAGGAGATAGAGGAGAGGCTGGGGGCCGGTAATTAGAAAATGACGAATTAGAAATTGAGAGGGAAACGCCAAGATTATCAGAGCTTGTGCTCACGACCAATTACCAACAGGCAAAGCATGACAATCCAACACGCAATACGCAACACCCATCACCCCATCATAGGCATTGATGCCAGCCGGGCAATCATAACCCAGCGCACGGGCACCGAGCACTATTCAGCCAGTTTGATCGAGGCGCTCACCCGGCTGCCGGAAGCAAAGCAGTTCAGGTTCAAGCTTTACGCTAACATGGCATCGGCGGCTGAGGCTGCGGATAAGCTTGGTTTCCCGCTACCAGCCAACTGGAGAGTCAGGGCAATACCGTTGCGGCGGCTGTGGACGCACATACGGCTATCGGCGGAGATGCTGCAAAGGTCGCCGGACGTGCTGTTCGTGCCCTCTCATGTCGTACCTATATGGCACCCGCGCCGCACTATCGTGACGATACACGATCTTGGTTACATAGAGTACCCACAGGCGCACACGCGAGCATCACGCCTCTATCTTCACCTCTCCACCTTCTTCAGCGCCCGGACTGCTAGCCACGTGATTGCGATCTCGGAGGCCACCAAACATGACCTGGTGAAGCATTACGGTGTGAGACCCGACAAAATCAGCGTGATCTATCATGGCAGAGACCCCATATTTGCGCCCGTCACCGACCAGCAGAAGCTTAGCGATGCAGCCGCCAGATATGGCGTGAGCGCGCCATATTGCATACATGTGGGCACGCTCCAGCCTCGTAAGAACCTGGGCCTGCTGGTCGAAGCCTGGGGTATGTTGAGGGAGAGAATGGAGCAGCCACCACAACTGCTGCTGGCGGGTAAGCGCGGCTGGCTCTACAATAGCCTATTCGAATCGGTACAAAGCCGGGACCTGAGCCATCTCATCCGCTTTGCCGACTACGTGGACCGCGACGACCTGCCCGTCCTCTACTCAGGCGCGGCGGCCCTCACATTCCCGTCGCTGTACGAGGGATTCGGCCTGCCACCACTCGAAGCGATGTCCTGTGGCACACCCGTGCTCGCATCCACAGCCACCTCCATACCCGAAGTAGTTGGCTACGGCGGCCTCCTCCTCGACCCGCACGATCCAACAGCCTGGGCGGACGCCATCCAGCGCCTCATATCGGACCCCGGTCTGCAAGCCGAACTGCACCGCAAAGGCCTCGAGCGCGCCACCCATTTCACGTGGGAACGCACCGCCCGACAGACGTTGAGCGTCTTGAGATGAAAGTACGAGAGGCACTTTAGAGCCACTCGGAACCACTTTCATCTTTCAACTTTTCACTTTCAACTCAGAAAGGAGTTCGCCTTGCCTGGGATAGTCGGCAGGATATTTGCTGGGGTAGGCGTACAGGAGTTTGCCGGTGTTGTCTACGATGAAATAGCCGCCCAGTTGGGCCACATACTTTGTGTACGTGGGCAGGGACCGCGTGCGGAGGACCGATACTAGATTTGGCAGCCAATTTTGCGGGCCGACCATCTCGCCGGCAGTTGCCTCGCGCAGTCCATAGGCAAAATAAGCCTGCCGAGTCTCGTCGGAAGCAAGGCGGTATGGCAGCTTATGGTTGCGCGCCCAGTTGCGGGTGCGGTCGGGCGGGAAGAATGTTATGAGGAGCACATCGGCCCCTGATGCTTCTATGGCGGGGTAATGCCGGCGCAACTGCGTCAGATAGTCAACGCAGGTCAGTCACCCAAGATGGCGCTGGAAGACAATCAGCGTTCGGCGCGCCGTCAGATCGCTGAGGGTGATTTTGTTACCGCCTGGTGTGTCCAGGCTGAAGTCCGGTGCCTGTTCGCCCACTCTGGGTACTTGCAATAATGACATGTGATGAATGTACCTTTCTGCTTTGCTGTTGATTACGCTACACGACAGGGAACACCCGGCCCACGCACGCCGGTCAAGCGTAAACAAGCTACTTCCCACTCCACGATATGCGGTAAATCAATCCCGATTTGTCGTCCGATACCAGCAAACTGCCATCGGCAGCCACGGCCACACCCGCCGGGCGACCCGCTACCGAGCCATCATCCTTGAGGAAGCCGGTCACAAAGTCTGCCGCGTCGCCCGCCACCTGCCCATCTTTTAGCGGCAGTCGCATTATCTTGTAGCCAACCTTGTTGCTGCGGTTCCACGAGCCGTGCATGGCGATATAGAGGCTGCTACGGTACTGCTCTGGGAACGGGCCGCCTTTGTAGAACGCCATGCCGAGCGGGGCCATGTGAGCCTGCATCTTCACAGCGGGAGCCGCAACGCCCGTGCAGCCCCCAGCTTTGCCTAAATCGGGGTCTACGATGTCCCCGGCGTGGCAGCGCGGCCAGCCGAAGTCAGCCCCATCCGCCAGCACGTCCACCGTTTCGGGGGGAGTGTCGTCGCCCATGAGATCGCGCCCGTTCACAGATGCCCATATAGCACCGTTCCAGGGATTGATCGCCAGTCCGACTGCATTGCGAAGCCCACGCGAAAAGACCCGCCCACCGCTGCCGTCCAACCCATACACCGACACGGCAGCCCGCCGCTCGTCGCCTTCCGTACATACGTTGCACGACGATCCCATCACCACGTACAGGCGACCATCAGGGCCGACAAGCGCGCTCTTGGTGACATGCACGCCACTGGCCGGCAGATCAGGCACGAGCACCTTGCGGGCAGTAGCCTTGTGGTCCGGCCCTAGGGTGAGTTGCGACACGCGACTGTGCTCGCCCACGATGAGTGTGCCGGAATAGACCTCTACGCTATTGGGCCCATCCAGCCCGTCCGCCACCACAACCTGAGAGTCTGCTTTGCCGTCACTGTTGGTGTCCCGCAGCGCGGTCACACGCCCACCCGATTGCTCGGCCACATAGATCGTGCCATCCGGCCCCACCGCCATCAAGCGAGGTCCTTGCAAACCCTGGGCGAACATGCTGACCTGGAATCCCTCTGGCACCTTAAGCGTAGTGGCCCCACCCCCACCCACATCCACCGACAACCCGAATGGTCGCGTGACGAAGCCCAGTATCGTATTCGGCTTCCACGCCACAACCCCAAGCATCACGGCGAGCAGTACAAGCAGGATCAGGCGGCGATTGTTGCGGGGTTTAGACATGCAGGGTATATCTCCCGTAAACTCTGTTTGCTTTAGTACGACCAGGCAGGCATGCCGGTTTTGGGGCATGTTCTCTGGTGGGGCGATAGAGGAGGCGAAAATGTCAAGCCGCCAGAAGCGATGAAGATTACGGGTAGTCATTGACATGGAAAAGGAGCAGGCGTTGTATCACACATCCCTGCTCCTTTTCGCGCCAGACTAAACCATTGTAAAACCTGGCGTTGTTCCTGGCGGCTTGGCGTTTAGCTTACAAGAGTGGGCCTATTTAGATGCCAGAACCAGCGAGGCTTTATCGGCTGCCCTTCAGTTTCGCCACGAGCGCATCCGCTACCTGCGTGGTGCTCTTGGCGGTTGGGTCGTCGCGGCGCTGCTTGAGGTCGTAGGTGACATCCACGCCCCCAGCAATAGCGTCATCCAAGGCACGCTCCAGGTGGTCGGCGGCGTCGTGCTCATTGATCCAACGTAGCATCATCGCGCCGGAGTACATCATCGCCATCGGGTTGACCTTGTTCTGGCCTGTGTACTTGGGCGCGCTGCCATGGATCGGCTCGAACAAGGCCACTTCTTCACCGATGTTGGCGCCCGGCGCTACGCCCAGGCCACCCACCAGGCCCGCGCACAGGTCGGACAGGATGTCGCCATATAGATTTGGCAGCACCAGCACGTCATACAGGTCAGGCTTCTGCACAAGCTGCATGCACATGTTATCTACGATCATATGCTCGAACTGTATATCAGGATGTTGGGCCGCCACTTTCTCGGCGGTATGCAGGAACAAGCCGTCGGTGGCCTTCATGATGTTGGCCTTGTGTACCGCCGTCACTTTCTTACGCCCATTCTCCTCAGCATACTTGAAAGCGAACTCCACGATGCGCATCGAGCCTGTAATAGAGATCGGCTTTATCGAAATAGCCGAGTCGGGGCGTATTTTGGCTCCGTTCTTATCGGCGATCCACTGTATCAGCTCAGTCACTTCCGGGGTGCCTTCCTGGAACTCGATACCGGCGTACAGGTCCTCGGTGTTCTCGCGCACCACCACAAGATCTATATTGTCGTATCGAGAGCGCACGCCCTTGCGCGTCTTGCAAGGGCGAATGTTGGCGTACAGGTCGAGGGCCTTACGCAGACCCACGTTCACCGAGCGAAAGCCCTTGCCGATGGGCGTGGTAATAGGACCCTTCAGGGCTACCTTGTTGCGCCGAATTGACTCGAGCACCTCGTCCGGCAAAGGAGTACCACTCCTGGCGATAGTAGCCTCTCCTGCTTCCATTACATCCCACTCGATAGCGACGCCCGTGGCATCAATCACCCGCTGCGTCGCCTGTGAAATCTCCGGCCCGACCCCATCGCCCGGTATCAGCGTTATCCTGTGTGTCACTGTGTTGCCTCCTGTGCATGAAACGTGAAACGTGGTTCTTAAACATGATGCGTCTTACTAAACAGGGTGCCGCATATGGAGAGAATCTCTTCAGTAAAGCGCATCACGTTTCACGTTTAAGAACCACGTTTCACGCGTCAGGGAAATATGGCTATCATGAGTAGGCCTATTGTACCATAACTCAGGGTTGACACCCCAAAACGCGGGTGCTATACTCGCAAAAAGGGCCGATTAGGACCCTGCATAAGTGGTACCATCGTTCGTGATTTTAGGATTTTGGGTTTTTGATTACGCCTTCCGATCTGGAATCCAACTTAGGAAAGCATCTTCTTTGCGAATATTGCATTTGGCTGACATACATTTGGGGATGGAAAACTATGGCCGCGTTGATCCGGCTACGGGGCTTTCCACGCGCCTGGGTGACTTCCTCAAGACATTGAACGAGGCCCTTGATTGGGCGCTCGATAACAGCGTGGACCTCGTGCTGATCGCCGGGGATATATTCAAGAATCGAGACCCTACCCCCACCGTGCAGCGCGAGTTCGCCAAATGCATCCACAAGCTCTCTCGTATGGGCATGCCTACCTTTATATTGGTAGGCAACCACGATGTGCCCAACGCGCTATCACGGGCCAACACAGTCGAGATATACAGCACCCTGGCTGTGCCGAGCGTCACGATTGCGCAGAGGCCCGGCTTTCACGTGATAGAAACGAAGTCGGGGCGGGTGCAGATTATCGCCATCCCATGGCTGTCGCGCAGCTATATGCTCACCAACAAGGACTTCCGCAACCTCGATCCCGATGCGCTCAACAAAGAGTTGCTCAACCTGGTAGAAGCGTTCATAGACGACGCGCTCAAGAAGATTGATCCAGCTATGCCTACGGTCCTGACAGCGCATGCCTCGGTGCAGGGCGCGGTATTCTCCACCGAAAAGGAGATCATGCTGGGCCAGGACGTGGTGTATCCCAAGACGATGCTGGCCGACCAGCGCGTAGATTATGTGGCGATGGGGCACATCCACAAATATCAGGTGCTCACCCATCAGAGGCCGCCCATTGTCTATCCCGGCTCGCTGGAACGTATAGACTTCGGGGAGGAGAGAGACCCCAAAGGCTTCGTCACGGTAGATATAGATGAGCCGGCGATACCGGGCGGCACGCGCGAGGTGCGCCACACCTTTCACGAAGTAGCAGCCCGCCCATTCAGGACTATCAAGGTCAATGCCGCCTGCGACTTCCCCACGGAGGAAGTGCTGAGGCGCATAGAGGAGCGTGCTGCTCAAATCGAGGGGGCTATCGTGCGCCTTATAATAGAGACCACGCCTGAACACCAGCACGACCTGCGCCAGGACGAAATACGCCAGGTGCTCAATGCACACAAACCGGCTTTCATGTCGGTCACCACCAACTACACGCGGGTACACCGTATGAGGCTGGGCGACCAGATGATAGAGCAGATGAGCCCTCGTGAGGCCCTCTCTATCTACCTGCAAAACCTGGAAACAACCCCCGACCGGGTCAACACCCTGCTCGGATATTACGATAAGCTCAGCACCACAGTAGCAGGAGAATGAGATGATGGCAATTTCGGATCTTAGATTGCACGAACTAAAGTCCGAAATCCAAAATGGAGGAACGATATGGCTTCGGATGACAGCCGCTTGCAGGAGTTACTGAATATGCAGAACACGGCCAACATGTCAACAAGTCCCGCTCAGGACCAGCCCACAGGGCAGTTCAGCGGCGATGACATAGAGTTCGAAGCCTTTATGTTCGACCGGGGCACGGGGCCACTGACACCGCCCGCAGCGATGAACATGGCTGCCGACGCGCCTGCAAGCACGCAGGTGTCGCCGGTTGTGCCGGGTGCTCCCATGTCACATATGCCTGCCGAGCCATCCGCTCCTACGACGGCATACGCACCCGCACAGCCTGTGCAGCCCGCTATATCTGCACCAGCTGCCTCGGCCTTCGAGATTACGGGCCGGGAGGTGCCGGTGCCGTCCTATCTGAGAACAGCGGAGCCTCAACAGCCGGAGGAGCAACAACCATACAAGTCGCCACCCATGCCGCGTGGCACCGGCCCGCTAGGTGGCGTTCATACTACCAGCCACTTGAGCGCCCGTCTCGCACAATTGCAGACGCAAGCGCCGCAGCAAGAGGTGCAGCCCGCACCTGAGACACCCACAATACGTGGCACTGGCCCTCTTTCTCGGCGCGGCACCGGCCCGCTCGAAGGAGCCGCAACTGGTTCATCAGGCGCAACCGGCAGTGACTATTCGGCTCCTCAGCAAGCGCCCCGGCCCCCAGGTCCTATCAACCAGGCATATTTCAAGACACCCACGGGGCCGCTAACCAGGCCAGCCACCGAAGGTAGTACAGCCGGCGCAATACCGCGCATTTCTTCAACAGGTCTGCTCAACTCGGCCTTCCTGCGTCAGGCAGCCGAGAGTAGCTCTAGCGTTATGCATTCGCCGAACTCCCAACCCTGGCAAGCCTCGCCCACTACATGGAGCGATAGTGCCCTAGCCGCAATAGAGGACTTTAGCGCCGTGCTGCTTTCCATGCACGCCACACGCCCATCTTCTGTCAGCCTGCTTCCGAACACCACTGTAAGCGTAGCTACATACGAAACCACCCCTGCCACCGGTGCCCAAAGGGAGCAAGACTGGAGGGGGCAAGCGTTCGAGAGCACGTATAGCGCAACCAACGTGCCCACTCTGGAAGAGCCACCTACGCAGGTATCCACACAGGTACCTCAGCCCGGCTGGGGCGATATGACAGGCGCACCTCCCACCAGCGATTACGCCCACGACTATGGTCAGGTGGCTACGCCCGACTACGACGGCCCTAAAATGGGCTATGCTGTGCCGATGGAAAAAACAGCAGTGCCCCCTATCGAGCAGAGCGACGCAGACTATGCAGAGCCGCAGATGCAGACCGAGCAGGCTGAACAAGTAGAAACCCCTGCCTACAATAGCATCAATCCGAATGATCTCCAGTTTGAAGGCTTCATGTTCAACGAAGGGGCATCTACGGTATCGCCTGTAGGCCCTCCACTTCCCGGCATGGAAGAGTTCATGCCCGCTGTGGTGAGTATGGAAGCCGCATTTGAGGGACCCACGCCCACCGCAGCATACGAACCGGTTCACGCCTTTGAGCCTGAGTCTGCGACTCAACAGGCTGGCATGGAAGAAGAGCCTGCTCCTTTCGACCCGACCATGCAGATGGAGCTAGACCCTGCGACACATATGGCCGTTCAATCCGAGCAGCAGATGGCCCAGCCTGAACTACAGGGTGCTCAGGCTATCCAGAGTGCCCACGCTGCCCAGGACATGCCAACAGCACAAGCAGAGGTGAGCGATCAGGGTCCGCTACCTTTCTGGCTGCAAGACACCTCAGATCTGGAAGCGATAGCCAGGCAAGGGTACATGAACGTGGGGCCTGTATCCGTCCAGCCTGACATGCCCGCGCCACTTGCCATGCAATCAGCGGCACCGCTCGATGCTCCAGTATATGAAGCCATAATCCATGAATCTATAACGTCGGTGTCCATACCTGTGTCAGCGCCGATGGAAGAAGTAACACTCGAAACAGCAATGCCCAGCGATATAGAAGCATTTGCCGCGCCGTCGCTCGACATGCCCTCGCTTGAGCCTGCGTTCACGCCCTACTCAGCCCCGGAACCCGAAGTAGGTGAAGTAGCCGAAGTAGCCGAACCGCAAGACCAGAGCTTTTATGAGGACCTGCCGCCGATTGAGCCGTTCGACTTCTCCTCACTCGGCCTGGTCGAGGAAGAGGAAGAACTTGGCTTCAACACCGAGGAATTGACGGGCATGATGCCTTCGAGGCACGACCCGATGCGCGCCACCGCCGACCTTGATGTGCTGGCTGACATCTTCGACGGCGCGCCCGTCGGTAACCCTATCGAGAACAGGCCCGCTTTCTTGAGAACCTCTCCGCTCTTGGGACTGCCGGTAGAGGAGGCCAGTCAAGATGTGGAAGGGGCGGAATCGTCTGACATGCCACAGGTATCACAGTCGCCATATCCAGCGCCAGGCAGACCTGTAGCACCTTCGCTGCCGAACGCAACCTCACCGATAGCATCCTTCCTGATGCCCTCATCCGAGAGAGACATGGAGGATCAGCCCGCACCTGCCCAGACAACAGACATGGACGGGGGCCACGCATCCGGCGGCTGGACTTCTATGGTCACAACCGCGCTTTCGATGGACGCGACTGACCAGAACGAGTCCCAGGAGATAGACATGCTCGGCGCGGCCCCGGCAGGCGAGACCGAGTCGCTGCCCGACCTCGGCTTAGACGTTGAACCGTTCGATTACACCCAGTTGAATCTGGAACAAGAGCAAGAAGCACCCACAGGTATGCTCGATTCGAGGCTCATTAGGAAGCCCGGTGGCACCGGCGACCTCGTGATGCCCAACGCGCAGTCCCTCGAGGCCGCATCACCCTGGACCGAGCGCACCCCCGACGTGGAAGAATCTGGGGACGACGACGAAGAGTCGTGGAAGGGCACCGAGCGCGATACCTCGCTCTTTATGTCAACTTCACCCAGGCTCAACGAGCGTGGCAAATCAAGCCGCTCTACCCGCTCTACCCGCTGGCCCACCGACGACGGTGTACCAGACACAATATCGCAGGAGACAACCGAGACGAAGGACATGCCCGCGCCACAGCAGGCATCGGGAGATGAGCCTGTCAAGAATACGGGCAAGGGAAGCAAGGGGAGCAAGGGCGTCAAAGCGCGCGTAGCCAGTGCTGATGCCGTCGAAGCCGACGTGCCGAACGCGGCAACCGGCACAGAGCAGACAACTTCGCCTATAGCGCAAGATGCCGAACAGACGCCAGCAAAGAAGTCACCGGCCACTATATCAAAGGCGCTGTTTGCCTCCGAATTGGATACCCAGTTCGATGCGGGATCTCGGCAGCCGTCCACTCAGCAGGAGTCACCTGCTCCTGCTCCTGCCGAACCTGTCTACAACTACCAGCCCATGCAAGGATATGATGCGGGCGTAGAACCCAGGATAGAGATGCCGAAGATCGGAGCGGTGCGCGACATCTACACCTCCGGCCCCCTCCCCGAGTTAGAAGGCTTCGAATCTCTCAGGATGCTGGTAGACAACAACCCGGACGATATAGGGGCACACATAGCTTTGGCGGCTGCCTATACCCAGCTGGGAGACCCCGACACAGCCTTGCGCGTATATCACCGCGTTCTCAAGAAGCGCGCCGTCTCAGACTCGATCCTGCGCCTCATCACAGAGGAACTGAACGACTACGAGGCAGAGTTACAGGGCAACGCCAAGTATCACCAGGTGCGCGGCGACCTCTACACCCGCCAGGGTCGCCACCAGGAAGCCATCCGTGAGTACAACAAGATAGTGTAACCATCTCGAAAAGCTGTCGAACAAAGCAAG
>JBBSIK010000010.1:0-16896 GCA_038232115.1 Chloroflexia bacterium | reverse complement strand
TCCTCACCATACGCCTGCCGGTAAATCTCCTGAAGATCGCGCTTGCTCATCGGCTGCTGGGGGAAGACGTAGGCTGTAGTGAATATGCCACGCACCATCGGCGCGGAATGTGGAGTGAAAACCACCTTCAGGCTCTTAGCTTCCCTGTTCCACTTGCGAAGTTCTTGCGCTATCTCCGGCTGGTGGCGGTGCTTGAGCAGACTATAGGCGCGGAAATCCTGCGAACGGATGGGGTGATGCGTACCTTCCCCCGGCTCTTTGCCGGAGCCGGAGGAGCCGGTCTTGGAGTCTATCACCACATTGTCCCCAAGCAGCCCTGCCCTGGCAAGCGGGGTTAAAGCCAGCAAAGCCCCTGTCGGAAAGCAGCCCGGACAGGCCACCAGCCTCGCCTCGCGTATAGCCTCGCGGTTCCACTCGGTGAGGCCATACGCCGCCTGTGTCGCCCAGCCGGATGCGGTATGCGCCATACCATAGTGTTTCTCGAACTGTGCCGTGTCCTTTATACGGAAGTCGCCACTGAGATCGAGCATGATAGGCCCTTCGCCACGCGGACCGCCCGACCCACCCACAGCCAGCATACCCGGTACACGCTCCATAGCGGCACCATGCGGTAGCGCCATGAACACAGCATCATACTCTTTTGCATCTTTTAGCGATATGTCGCTTACGAAGCATAAGTCCGTGAGCCTGGAGAGATGAGGATGTATTTCTACTACGGCCTTGCCTGCATGGGAAGGGGACGTGACGGCTACCACCTCCACGCACGGGTGGCCCAGCAGTAAGCGTAGAGCCTCACCGCCGATGTAGCCTGATGCGCCCATTAGAGCCACTCGCGCCGATTTCGTGAAAAAATTTTCTGTGCCGAGCATCAGGCTACTACCCTTTCCACTATCGTAGGCATAGCAGGCTCATTCGCAAATACCCGCTGCTCTACCAGATCGGCCAGGCGAACCGGTTCGGCGCGGCCATTGGCGGCAGGTGTGCCGAAATGCTCTGTGATGTAGTCCACGCCCGCGCTATTATCGGTGGCTGGACCTGAGATGCAGTCCACCCGCACACCCATTTCGTCCAGGTAGCGCAGGCCGCCCCAGGCCGCCACAAGATCGTTGGCGCACAGTATATGCGCAGCCACAAAGCTCATCAATTCGCGGTCGCGCAGCAGGATGTCAACGCCGTAGTGCCCCATGATGCCGTCGCCGAACTCCACAATGACGGCGTCGGGGTGGCACTCGCCGAGAGCCGCGAGCACTCCCTTAGCGGCGGGCACCAGGCACGTGTCAGTGCGTGTGGTGGAGGGCAAGCCTGCATCGCTGAAGGACAGAGCACACACTGCCCCGTGGTCTTGCATATTCAGCAGATCGCGCTGAGTGGCCACTCCTGCCAGCTTGGCAGCCGCAATCCGGTGCCCTCGGCTGGTGAGGACGCGCACGATCTCGCATGCCGCCGTGGTCTTGCCAGCGTTCATGCAGGTGCCAGACACCAGGACGATGGGCGCACACGAGGTAAGAGAAGTGCGCCAGGGAATTGCATTATCGGCTATATTCGCGGGCTGGCCGTTGACCATGGCGGCACCCAGCACGCGCACCCGCAGTGGTTGACCGAAGTCGGAATTGGCGGAGCTACATAGGCCAATAACGCCACCCATATTGAGAATGTTCAGCACATCGCCCGGCTCTATGTGCGGCGGTATCGAGCCGACGAATCCCTTCAAGGCTTGCCGCTCGCCCAGCACACCGGCGATGCGGTCGCCTTTGATGACGCGAGCCAGCCTACCGCCAAGCAGTTCCAACTCGCCGTAAAACGACTTCTCCTCTAGCGCCTCGACGACCAGCACGGCACCCCGCTCTGCATTGACGAAGCTGCTTACTTCCACATGATGCGACAACTTCAGACGGGAAGTTGCCGAGGCTATCTTGTCCAGAGTAACTTGCATAGCGTTCTCCTCCTGCGACCCGAAAACGGTTTGCACCCTTGCAGGCTTGTGTCTATCTCGCGGCCAGCACTGGACGCAGGAGGGACACCATTGTCCCTGGCGAGTGGTTAGTTGTTGAGCAAAGACTCTATATATAACCCTTAGTCTTTATCTTTGCGCGTCTTTGCGTTCTCTGTCTTTGCTTCTCCGGGCAACTAACAACTTAAAATAAAAAGCCCCGTCCCAGACAAGGGACGAGAGCCAGCTCCCGCGGTACCACCCTTATTGTCACATTTGTGGCCTGTGACCGCTCATGGTTATTCTTTGCGTGGTAACCAACCACCCTCTCCTACTTGTACACATCATCGGACTTTCTTCGGCAGGCCGCTCAATAGACCGGTTCGCCACAAACTCTTTATCGGGCTTCCACCAACCCCAACTCGCTGGAAAATCTATTTGGGCTACTATTCTATCTCAACACGGGCATACGGCATTGCACCGCTATTCAGTTATTGGTGAGTTTAGCACACGCTCTGCAATAAGTCAAGACCTGAAAAATCTTCGCCACCGTCAGCAGAACCGCCAGCCGTGCTACCAATTTGCGTTATAACGGCTCGGAAACTGAAAATGAATAGAACCTACCCTGGTTGCTGATTGGTTGACTCGTACCAACCAATCAGCTATAATACGGTGTTGGCCCCTGCCAACAAGCTAAACAAGTACATAGCCTGAGACAGCCGGCGCGTCGCCATATGGCACATGACGCTTAATATACCAGCCCGCCGAGGTGAGATAAATGCAAACCCCAACGCCCATGTGGCTGCAAGATGGGTGTTTGCGTGGTGATAGCAATTGCGTCCCCATGCCTCGTGAATGTCTCAAGGCAAGGGGATTTTCGATTCTTGGGAAGGACATCCCCTACACACTAATCAGGAGGAGGTGAGAACAGACAATATGGCTACAGCACGCAAGAAAGAAACAGTGAGAGAGCTAAACCAGCTCTTCAATAGCAGCGAGGTGATGATCTTCACCGACTATCGTGGTCTGAGGGTGGCCGACCTCAACAATTTGCGCCGCCAGTTACGCGACAAAGGTGTGGAGTACCACATTGCCAAGAACAGCCTGACCACCATCGCTGCTCATCGCGCTGGCCGAGAGAACCTGGCACAATTACTCGATGGCCCCACAGCTATCGCCTTCGTCGGCAGCGACATACCGGGGGCGGCCAAAGTGCTCCAGGACTTTGCGCGTACTTCCAGGATCATGACGATCCGTGGCGGCCTGGCAGGCAAGCAGGTGCTGAGTGCCGATCAGGTAGGCGATCTGACCAAGATCCTTACCCGCGAGCAATATATCTCCAGGATGATGGGATCGCTCAATGCCCCGGCACAGAGCATCGTAGGTGTATTGAGCAATACCCTTCGCGGCCTGATGAACGTCTTCCAGGCACGTGTAGATCAGATGAACGAGCAGGCTGGCGCGGCCGCTCCTTCCACTGACGGCGCTAAGTCCGTTGGTGATACCTCAACCGAAGTCACAGCCGATTCCCCTGAGGGCGCGACACCCACCGATGACGTTACAGACGGTACTACCGAAGCAGCGCCTATAGCGACTGACAATGCAGTGCCCGATGGTGACGTTACAACTGAAGCAGCACCCATGTAACAAACCTGCCGGCCAACTTCCGGCACTATTATCGGATCAGCGTAACAAGCAACAAAAACACAAGGAGACCAAACAACAATGGCAACGACACTTTCCCGCGAGGAGATCCTCGACGCGATCAAAGGCATGACCGTGCTTGAGCTTTCGCAGCTCGTCAAGGACATGGAAGAGGTATTCGGTGTGAGCGCCGCAGCCCCCGTAATGATGGGCGGCATGATGCCAATGGGCGTCGCTGCCGGTGGCGATGGCGCGGGCGCTGCCGCACCTGAAGAGGAACAGACCGAGTTTGATGTAATCCTCACCGACTTTGGCCCCAACAAGATCCAGGTTATCAAGGTCGTGCGCGAGCTAACCGGACTGGGCCTGAAGGAAGCCAAAGACCTGGTTGAGGGTGCCCCTCAGCCCGTGAAGACCGCAGTCACCAAGGATGAGGCCGCCGCCGCCAGGGCCAAGCTCGAAGAGCAAGGCGCTAAGGCCGACGTTAAGTAACTTCCCATGGGGAATCACGATTACGGGAGTCTGCACAGAACTATGCAGACTCCCGCTCCTTTTATGGGGTCGAAAGTTCCAAGTGGAAAGCTAGAAAGTACCGAGTACAGAGTAGTTGTCAAACAAAAACCACTCTCATAATGTCTGCGCATTCTTCGCATCTTTGCGGTTGCGTCTCATAAATGGTCCATCATCCACTTATGCCTGAACCAAAGATCCAAGCTGGAACTGGATTCCGAGAGCGTGTGTGGACGTTCGTCCGCTCCGTACCGGCGGGCCGCGTCGTTACCTATGGTCAGATTGCGGCACACATGGGACTGCCCTTCGCGGCTCGCGCTGTGGGATCCGTGCTGCATCACACACCTGTGTCGGCTAATGTCCCATGCCAGCGTGTGGTAAATCGTTGGGGACGCTTGGCCCCGGTGTATGGCTGGGGCGGTATGGAGCAGCATAGACGCGAATTGGAGGAGGAGGGCATCGAGGTTCGGCCCGACTTCACGGTGGACTTACAGATATACCAGTGGTGGCCCGATCCGCTGGTGGAGACTGCTCCTGGCGAAGAGACAGAACTCAGCACCTAAAACAACCAGGTTTCTGAGTGTCTCCCTTCGTTCAAAATGACGAGGTCAAGAAAGAGCTAACAGCCTCTTCTTCCAATACAAAGAGAACAGCTACCCTTGTGGTGCCGCTCTCTTTGTTTTAAAGACGCATGTTACGCTTCCTGAGTTCTCGAGTCGAGTGCGTCCAGGCCCTTGTCTATAGTGCGTAGATGCTTGCCGAGTTGCTCGCGCAATTGCGTCAGCACCTGTCGAGCATACTCGTCGGCCCCGTTGATGCGCTCCTGAGCGTCCTGCTCGATCTCTTCAAGGAACTGGTTGGCGCGAGCCTGGGCTTCGGCCATTAGCCCCTGCTCATCGAGCAGCATCTCGGCCTGCTGGTGCGCGTTCTTGAGCAGGTCGTCGGCCTGCTGTTGAGCCTCGCTGATGATGCTGTCGCGCTCCTTGAGCACTTTGCGAGCCGCTCGTATCTCGTCGGGCACTACGGACCGCATCTGGTCTATTAAGTCAGCAAGCTCCTGTTCGTCCAGCATAAGCTTGCCTGAAATGGGTACGCGCTTGGCGCCCGTAACCATCGTCTCCAGTCGCTCAATCAGGTACTGGAGGTCCATTCGCATTTCGCTGGTAATCGTAGCTACCCCCTTTGGCGGGTGATGGGTGTCCCATTTAGAGATGGCTGCTCACCTATTGACGTAACCTGCCACCCATTACCCATCCCTCACACGTCTCTCACGTCGGCGGCTACCTGGCCGCTATGGTACTTGGTGGCAAGGGCCTTTGCCACATTTGCGGGAACCACATCCTGCAATTTTCCGCCCAGGAGCGCCAGTTCGCGTACTACACTGGCACTCAAGAAAGAATACTCCTGGCTGGTCATCAGGCAAACCGTCTCTATGGCCGCGTCCTGCTGGCGATTGATGAGGGCCAACTGGAACTCCCACTCAAAATCAGTAACGGCCCGCAAGCCACGCACGATCAGCCCCGCACCTATCTGTTGTGCATATGTAACCGTCAAACCCTGATATGCTGCCACCGTGATACGCTCGCCCACGCCCATGTCACTCACAGACTGTCGGATCAGTCCGATACGCTCATCAACGGTGAACAGCGGGCTTTTGTTGCGATTGTCACCGACCGCTATTATCAGCCTGTCGCACAAATTGAGGGCGCGGCGCGCAATATCGAGGTGTCCCAGAGTAACCGGATCAAACGTGCCGGGGTAGACGGCCACTCGCTCTATATGCCGCCCGTTGCCGGAAACAGAATGCATGCTACTCCTCTTGGGTGTATCGCGTGTTGCGTGATGAGTGTGATAAAGAGTGTCTAACCATACGATGCAACCATGTTTAGCAAACCGCTGTTACGCAATACGTACTACGCAGTACGGACCCCACTTACTCGTATATCGAAAAGGCCGAGCCGCCCATTTCCCTGTGACGGACCCTCTTCAGCCGCCCTCCGCCGTATTCGTCAGCCAGAGGAACTTGCGTGGCATGGCCGATTATTACAATACCGTCCTCCGCGAGCAGTCCACACGTGGCGATTGACTCAAGAGTATCGTTTATTGCAGGGTCGGCATACGGAGGGTCGAGGAGTATTATATCATAATTAGGGTTGCTGTCCACCGTCAAATTTGCCGATGCACCAACCATGCGCCTCATTGACAGGAAAGGCCCTACACCCATCTTGTAGATGTGCGCTTTGCTATCAAGCCCTGTCGTTCGCAGGTTCTCCTCGACGACCCGCGCCACATCCGCTCGCATCTCGACGAAATCTGCCCAGTCGGCACCCCGCGACAGCATCTCGATCCCCAGCGATCCACTTCCCGCGTACAAATCAAGCACACGCGCCCCTCCAATGCCGAACGGCACAAGAGTGTCAAACAACGATGTCTTAAGCCTGTCAGTCATAGGCCGCGTGCCCCTGTCGGGCGGCCCCTTCAACTGCTTGCCTTTGGCTGTACCGGAAATTACTCTCATGGGTCTGGAACGTGAAACGTGACGCGTAACTCGTAATCCTTCTTTATCTTTGCGCGTCCTTTGTATTCTTTGCGTATGTGCGTTTCCGTCTCTTTACGGATCACGGATCACATTTCACTCGCCTCGTCACGCCA
The DNA here is from genome assembly GCA_038232115.1 of Chloroflexia bacterium. Classification (GTDB taxonomy): domain Bacteria; phylum Chloroflexota; class Chloroflexia; order QHBQ01; family JADMIH01; genus JADMIH01. The sequence continues at coordinate 10,160 of JBBSIK010000010.1, read as the reverse complement.
TCTTGCGAAGGGCCTTCAGAGTTTCATCTAGCTCTTTGAGGGCTTTGCGCAGGTCGTTGCGAACCACGTCTTCGGCGAGGAGGGCGAACCTATCGGTGTTGGTGATGCTTGCCATGACATCGTATATCTCGCGGTTCGCCAGGCGCACCACTACTGTGGCCTTCTTCATCTTATCTACTGCATCCATCACGCCCATCAGCCCCCCTGCAATCTACTCAGGCTCCGAACTTTACCTCATGTGCGGCGACTTCCGGCTCAATCCACCTGAGCAGACAGTAGCCCTCCTCCTGCAGCAGCGCGCGGGTTGAAGGATCAACAGGCTCGAAAAGCTCCATGCTCAGGGTGGCGGAGTTGCGCTTGCCGGTGACCTCCCAAATGCCCGCAACTACGCCGTCCACCAGTAACGTAGGTAACACATCGCCGTTCTTCCTTATGACGACTTTACGGTATTTTTCGGGCAAGACTCGCTGGCGGTTGTCGTAAGCCAGCAGGAGGTTATCCCACTTGGGCAGGAAGCGCACAGGTACGGCCACGTCACCGCCCGGCCTGGGTGCCTCACGCAGGTCATAAAGGAGCTTTCCACTATCGTCCTTGAAAGCCACGATGTTGTCGCCAAAGCTCTGCAAGGCCGCATCAACCTGCGATACTGTTCTGAGGCCGCTCCATTGGAGCACATCGGGGCGGGTGGCAGGCCCAAAAGCAGCCAGATAGCGCCGCACCATGTAGGCTACAGCCTCTTCCGAGGTGGGGTCCTCTGTCCCTTCCAGCCACTTGCGAGCAGCAACATAGCGCGCCTTTCCGAAGTACTTCCATATGCCGCTGGGAGGCTGGTGGACCAACCAGCCGAGACCACTGGCCGCGTGCCGTGCCACACGCGGTTGCCGTTCCGGGTCATGGGGCACCTGCGTGGCTACGAACGCAACCATCTCCTCAAACGAACGTGGCTCGGCTGCAAACTCTAGCAGCTTATCATGCAGCGCAGGCATGTCCAACCCAGCATCCTCAAAGACGTAACGCCAGCTTGCCACGCGCATGTCCCTCATGGCCGTAGTAAAGAAGGGGTAGTCGCGGACGCTGACTATGTGCAGGGTCCAGCGCATGAGGCTGGCCTTGACCACCGTTCGTCCCATGAGCGCCTCTGTAAGCTGGTGTCGCTCGAAGCCTTCCACCCTGCTCCAGAGGGCGATATAGGGCGACGGGGAATACTGCGCCTGCAATCCCGCAAGCCGCTCGACAGCTTCTACAGGCGAAATCGTCTCCCGCCCAAGCAGCATCTGGCGCTCCAGCGTTGCCCGGTTGAGATCGCGCAGGGTGAGGGTCGCTTGTGGTTGGGGTAACTTGGCGGGCATTACTGGTTAGCATCCGTTTCAGCCCGGCTCCAGAAGACTTCCAGCACACCCTTGAGAGGGGCGTGCTCAGGTAGGGCTATATCGGGGTCGCGGGTGAATAAGGCCTTCGCCTGCTCGCGGGCCAGCGAGAGGGTCGCCATGTCGGAGAGCTTTGCCATGCGCAGGTCGGGCATCCCAGACTGGCGGGTGCCGAAGAACTGTCCAGGCCCGCGTATCTTCATGTCCTCCTCGGCCAACCGAAAGCCGTCGTGCGTCTCCTGTATGATCTGCATCCGCTCGAAGCCCACGCCTTGCGCGTCCTCAGCCAGCAGGATGCAGTAAGACTGGTGCTCGCCTCGACCCACACGCCCTCGGAACTGGTGGAGTTGCGAAAGCCCGAATCGGTCGGCTCCCTCGATGAGCATCACGGTAGCGTTAGGCACGTCTATACCCACTTCAACCACGCTGGTCGAGACCAGGATGTCGGCATCGCGGCGATTGAAGGAGGCCATGACCTCCTCCTTTTCTTTGGGCTTCATGCGGCCATGCAGGAGAGCCAGCCTGCGGTCTGGGAAGACCTCGGCCTGCAACCGTTCGTGCTCAGCGACGGCGGCCTTGGCCTCGATCTTGTCCGACTCCTCGACGAGCGGGCATATGACGAAAGCCTGCCGCCCCTCCGCCACCCGCTTCTCGATGAAGTCATATGCCTGCTGGCGGCGCGTTGCATCCACCCAGCGCGTCTTGATGAGCCTGCGTCCCGGTGGCATCTCGTCTATCACCGATACTTCCAGGTCGCCATAGATAGTAAGGGCCAACGAGCGCGGGATAGGTGTGGCCGTCATAACGAGCGTGTGGGGCATCAGTCCGGCCTCTATACCCTTCTGGCGAAGGGCATCGCGCTGCATCACGCCGAACCGGTGCTGCTCGTCCACCACCACCATCGCCAGCCGCTTGAACGTCACACCTTCCTGTATCACCGCGTGTGTGCCCACCATGATGTCAACTTCACCGGCGGCTGCTTCCGCGTAAACCTGGTTCTTTTCCTTCTTAGGAGTGCTACCCTTCAGCAGGCGCACGTGGGGAGCAGACTCGCCCTCACGCTCCAATGCCGCCATCATCTTGGTCAAGCTCTTGAAGTGCTGCTCGGCCAGAATCTCCGTTGGGGCCATAAGCACACCCTGCGCGCCGCTACGCACGGCCAGATAGAGGGCAGCAGCCGCCACTACAGTCTTGCCGGAACCTACGTCCCCTTGCAACAGTCGTGTCATAGGCACAGCGCCGGATATATCGGCTGTGATCTCGCTGATTACTCGCCTTTGCGCCCCGGTAAGCCCGAAAGGAAGGGACGAATAGAAGTGCGACAGCAATTCTTCGCTGGCCGGTATCGCAAATCCCTTCTGCGACTCCTGCCAGGCCCGCTTGCGCTGTAGCATGCCAAGCTGTATCATCAGGAACTCGTCAAAGGCCAGGCGCTTGGTGGCGCGGGCAGCATCGAGCTTGGTTTCGGGGAAGTGTATCTGCCGGAGGGCGGTTTCGAGGTCCACCAATTGAGCGTCGCGCTTCATCGTCTCAGGCAGGTAATCGGGCAACTGGTCGGCAAATCGCTCCACGGCATCGTGCATGATGCGCCGCAGGGTGCGCCTATACAACCCCTCCGTCGAGCGGTACACCGGCACTATGCGCCCCGTGTGCAGCAACTCCTCATCATACGGCTCCCACTCAGGAGAACTGAACTGTAAGCGGCCATTAAATGCCACAGGCTTACCAGACACGACTATAGGATCACCCTGGTGGAGTTGCCGCGCTATATATTCCTGATTGAACCACGTTATGCTGATTACTCCCGTGTCGTCGGCTACTGTCGCAGTGACCATCGGCCTGCCGTTGCGCGTCTGCCGCACCTCCACGTCCCAGATCGTGCCCACAACCGTCTGGTTAACGTCAGGGTGCAACTCGGCGATAGACTTCATCTCGGAAAAGTCGTCATAGCGGAAAGGGAAGAAGAGGAGGGCATCGCGCACCGTGTATATGCCCAGCCGTTTGAGTAAGCGCGCCGTAGCATCCTGCACCCCACGCAGCACTGTGGCAGGCGAGTCGAGAGTGGCGTTACGGCGGGCGGCCCTCGTGTTCCTGGGCGGGGCAACGGGCACTTCCACCAGAGGCGCGGGTGCGATACCACTCCTGAAAGAGGAGATGGGCGCTTTGGCCCGTGGGTCCTCGTCGTCAAAGCCTGTAAAGCCTTCTATGCCGTGTGGTGCATGGCCGTTGGAGTGATCATTTGAGGGGGCCGAGCCGTTCTTACCGCTCTTGCCTTTGCTGCCCGGTACGCCCGGTACAGTCCGCACGCCCTGGTCGAACAGCGTCAGCAGGTCGTTCACGCGCTTCACGGCAGCATCACGAGCAGCAGGGACGCTCGCTGAATAGCCCGTGAGCACACCCGCAATCGCCTGGGTCATCGCCTTAGCGCCACGCTCGCTTTCCACTATCTGATCGGCCCAATGGCGCGCGAAAGCTTCCAACCCACCCGCAACGGCAGTGTCGGTAAAGCCCTTATGCTCCTCCAGGCGGAGGATATTTCGGAAGACGTTGGTGGGTATTGGCATGGGAGATGTGACGAAGTTTTGCGTGCCTAACCAGCTTTTTCTCTGAGCCAGGCATCTATAAGCGCCTCGGCAGAGACTTGCTGTGATCGGGCGATCTCATTGAGCTTGTCCAGCAGGTGCGCGTCTATTGCCACTAAACGTTTTGTTGTTGCTATGTCCACATGGAAATCAGCCTCAGCCATCCCCTGCCAGTAATCGGCCATTTCGTGGGTATCAAAAAACTACACTAAGTCCGCTACGGGCTGGGAAGATGGCAGCGCATCGGATTTACTTTTTGTCATATTGCCTGCGCTCCTTATCTGATTAGCGGGTCTGTTCTTATTGTACCCCACCGGCAGGGAAGAAGGGAAGCCTGGTGGAAAAGCAGAAGGACCGCTCAACCTGAGCAGCCCATATCTCCAATACGTGTTAAATTCCTTCTCCTACGTGTTCCATTTCACTCCTCACCCCTCACTCCTCACTCCACACCCCTTATTCTTCCCCCTCCGTCACGGCGACACCCAGAGCATCAGGCCCCAGCCAGGCAGTGACGGCGGGACCGGACTGGATGATCAGGATGCGTTCGCGTGGGTAGATCGCGCCGATGCGGGTGAGAAGGTGCTCTACGTCAACCAGTGCGCCTGTGTGGATGACCGCGATCTCTCCGATCTTGGGGAAATCTTCGACAAAGTTGTACAAGGAGTCGCGGGCCTTGGGGCGAGTGCGGGTACGCTCATATACCACCACATGGCCCTCGTCCATATGCAGTAGGGGCTTGAGGGGCGCGAGGCTATCGGCCTGTGGTTGCAAGCGTGGAACGCGCCCCGTCTTGAAAAAGCCGGTGATGCTCTCAGCGTAGAAGGCCACGTGCGTCTGTCCAGCCAACCGGTTCGCCAGGCTCGCAAGCTTCGGCAACTCCAGCCCCGACTGCTCTGCGTTGCAAATCGAAAGCGCCAGCCAGCCCAGGCCCATAGACATAGATAGTGAATCAACCACAGCAACGGGAAATGGGCCGCCATGCCCGGCTGGTCCGAAAGTGTCTCGCGCGGCGCTGGCATTCGCAAAGGCGTCACTGAGCCTGGCAGACGTATGGATAGACAACACGCCGTCGCAAGTCTCCCGCATTGAACGATACACCCGCGCGAACTGCTCCACAGACGGCGCTTCAACCGCCGGCCAGTTTGATGGTCCACCTTCCGCGCGCATCCGTCTTGCCAGTTGTTCCCCGCTCGCCTCGCCCTTTTCGGCGAACGCCAGCCCAGCCCACTCTATAGAATGAGGCACGACAGTAATGTCAAACTGTCTCAACAAGGTATCTGGAATATCGCAGGCGCTATCTGTAACTACTCGAATGTGAGGCATAGGATTTCTGAAATGTGAAACGTGATCCGTCTCATTAAGGATGGATACTGCTAGTCAGGAGATTCTCTTTAGATAAATGCACCACCTTTCACGTTTCAGAATCACTCTGCCGATATTATGTAATCGTAGAAAGGCTGGCCGCCGTGTACCAATTCGACTTCGGCATTGGCGAAATGCTCTCGCACCTGAGATTGGAACGTACCGGCATCTGACTCACCAACTTCGCCGCCCCAGTAGATGGTGATTAGTTCGCGTTCATGGGCGCCCATCTTCTCCATGAGGTTCCAGGCAACATCTTCGAGCTTGGCACCTGTGGTCACCAGCTTATTGTTGAGCAGACCGATAATCGAGCCAGCCTTCACCTCTATGTCTTCCACCCTGGCATCTCGCACGGCCCGCGTGATCTCGCCCGTTTCTATCTGCCTGGAAGCGGCTTCCATGGACGTGGCATTATCCTCAAGCCCGCCCTCGAAGTTGAAAGCGATAAGTGCGGCCATGCCTTGCGGGATCGTATCAGTGGGCACCACTACCACTTTCTTCCTGGTGAGGTCAGCAGTCTGGCGCGCCGAGAGGACTATATTGCCGTTGTTGGGCAGGATAATCACTTCGTTCTGAGGCACCCGCTCTATGGCCTTCAGCAGGTCCTCGGTGCTGGGGTTCATTGTCTGCCCGCCCTCGACGATGGCTGTCGCGCCCATGCTGCGGAACGCCTTCACCAGACCCGGCCCCGAAGCCACCACCAACACAGCTATACGGCTGTGGGCCACATCGTGGTTGGTATCTCGACCCGATATGTGGAGGTCATCTGCCTCGCCCCCCATAGTAGCAGCATTGGGCAGTCCGTGCCCCGCAAGGAACTCCTCGTGCTGCTCCTGCATGTCGGTGATAGTAATCTGCCGCAGACTGCCAAGAGAAGTGGCGTAGTTGAGAACTGTGCCGGGCGTCTCGGTATGTATATGTACCTTCACTATAAGGTCGTCGCCCACAATCACTGCCGAGTCGCCCAGCGAAGCGATACGCGCTCGCACCTCGTCGAAGTTCCAACCCTGACCCACCAAGATGAAGTTTGTGCAGTAGCCATACTCGCCATGTTCGATGTGTACGCTGCTGCCATTTAAACCGGGCGAGGCGAATACATCCGTGATTGCAGCTTCCAGGTCCTCTCCTTCGGCGTACCTGCGTATGCCGTCTATGATGGTAAACAGGCCCTGGCCGCCCGCGTCAACCACACCGGCATCGCGCAGTTTGGCCAACAGGCTGGGAGTGCGCGCCACCGAGGCTTTTGCGGCCCTTGCCGTCTCGTCAAGCACGTAACCAAAGGAGTTCACATGGAGCGCAGCTTCGTGAGCGCCCTCTCCCAGGTCCTTCGCCACAGTGAGAATAGTACCCTCGACAGGCTTGAGCACGGCACGATATGCCGTTGCCGTCGCGGCCACAAAACCATCGGCAAAGTCACGAGCCGAAATCCTGTCTTTGCCCGCGATCCCCTCGGAGAAACCACGCCAGATTTGCGATAGGATAACCCCCGAGTTGCCACGCGCACCCATCAACGCGCCGTGCGACAGACCCGAAGCAATCTCCGCCGCAGAGTGGCTTGGCGAGCTAGCGATATACTTGACAGCTGCAAGCATCGTTAGCGCCATGTTCGTGCCGGTGTCACCATCGGGCACCGGGAAGACATTGAGGGAGTTGATCGCTTCAGCATTGCGCGCCAACCACGTAGCCGCCGCGCCCGCCGCCTGTTTGAGGTCCTGCCCACTCCACAGTTTGCCAGGCCCGGTCGGTAGTTGATGATGAGGCTTGTCGCCAGCGCCGAAGTCGGCACGAGCGTGCTGTTTGTTGGTCATAACTCTCAATTCGTAATGGTTAATTCTTAATGCTTAATTGGTAATTGGATGCGATTACTCGTCAATTAAGAATTAAGCATTAAGAATTAACCATTACTTACTCACCCTGATGCCCTGTACGTTGACGTTCACCTGTACGACCGGTACGCCCAGTGCGGCTTCCACGGCGAACTTTGCGTTGCTCATAATGTTGCGCGCCACTTCCGAAATGCGAGTGCCATACTCGATAATAACGTACAGATCAATTATCACGCTGCCCTGGGTTATATTTACGTCCACACCCTTGTAGACCTCTTCGCGGTGTAGCAGTTCTGCCCAACCGGGGCGTGCATGTCTGGAGGCCAGGCCCACCACGCCATAAGAGCTTTGCGCGGCGCGGCTAGCCAGGTGTGATATGGCACGCGGAGATACCTCAATCTTACCGCTCCCCTCGTCTTCAAGATGGCCGGTGCGTAGCTCTCCCGTGCCACTGCCCAGGTATTCAGTAGCGTACAGTTGTCCTGTCAGCGACAGGGGTGCCGTCTTGGAGTTATAGTTGTCGGGTTCCCTGCGACGCCTGGAAGTCATAGAGGGCGAGCCTTGCTAAAAAGGGGCAGATGTGGTAAGATTATCGTCTATGTGGCCTGAACAGGCACACGAAACATTACGCAATACTATACTGTAAAAGCCAGATTTCGTAAAGGGAGACTATAATGTCGGTTGTATGTGATGTGTGTGGCAAGAAGCCCACTTACGGGCACAACGTCAGCCACGCGAAGAACCACACTCCGCGTCGCTGGGTCCCCAATGTCCAGTCGAAGCGTGTTCTTGTCGGTAGCGAGATGCAGCGTCTGCACATCTGCACACGATGTCTTCGTACAATGAACAAGAAGAACAGCGCGTAGCGAGTAAAGCGCGGATCGGAAACGTGAAACGTGATGCTGCTTTGGCGGCATCCAGGTTGAAAATGAACAGGGTCGCCTCAACTCACATGAGGCGACCCTGTTTATATTAACAAAACCAACTTGCACTCACCGTTTCACTTCGTTCCTTTCACGTTCTTATCTATAAACGACAGGAACTGCGAGGCCACACCATCGCGCCAGGCGGCGTCACTGAACAGATGGTTCTCGCCTTTGACGGGCATGAACGTGATGTCTATGCCGGCGGCCTTCATCAGGGCGGCAGAGCGTTCCGACCAGGCAAAGGGTGTGTTGGTGTCGGCGGTCCCGTGAAAGAGCAGCACAGGGCCTTTGGTGGCTGCTTCGCCAAAGTTGGGGCCGACGGAAAGGTTGTGGTAGAAGGTCGGGTTATCTTCGGGCCAGCCGTGACTAGCGCGAACTTGCGCGGCTAGATCAGTGCGAGGGCGCGTCCATCTGTTGAAGTTGTCGGCAAAGTCGGGCGAGGTTGGCGCGAACAGCACGAACGCCTTGATGTCAGGCTGCTGTTGGGCCACAAGCGCCATCATACTGATCTGCCCGCCATTGGAGTGCCCCCAGTAGCCGATGCGATTCTTATCCAGGTAAGGCAGATTCGATCTCTTGACTGCGTCCACCAGGTTGAGGGAGTCGTCGGCCCACCCGTAAGCTGTCAGGTTCACCAGCGCATCTTCGTCCGTGTCTGAGCCTGCGTAGTTGCGGAAGTCGGGGTGGATAGCCACATAGCCGTTAGAGGCAACAAACGGCGATTCCCTATGTGAGTCGGTGCCGCTTGTATATTCCTCCGTCGGCAGATACCCGTGGTTCATTATCATCACCGGAAACGGCCCCGTGCCCTGTGGTACGTACATCTGTCCGGTAATGAGTAGGTTGCCGCTCCTGTACGTAATAGCATACTGTGTGTAAGTGGCCGTTTTTGCGAGCGTCCTCACCACCTTCAGGTCGCTCCCTGCCCGCTTCATCTGTTGCAACGCGCGCATGGAGACGGGATCGGGTGTGGCGGGAGGAGGCGCGGAACTTCCATAGGCTTTCGTGTAGAAATCTTTGCCTAATAAGCCAAGTTGTATCTGATCTGTCGCATTTTTGGTTGCGGGATGGTACTCAAAGCGGTTGCGCTCGAAGTATTGCACACTGTACGTCTTGCCATCAGTGGGGCTTTTCTCGTCGAACGCCTCCGAAATTGGATAGCCAAAGACCGGCAGTCCACCATTTTGCCGCCAGTAGGAGAGGAACGGCTCTTTCAGCAGGTGCCCGGTCTGCGGAAAGAAAGTATCGCCCTGTGCTTGAGCCACCTTCTTGAAGGAAGCGTCTCCCCTACCAATCGCCAGCTGAGTTCCCAGCAGGCTCAATAGCACTTCGCTAGGCGTATCTCGAAACTCCTCGTGCCACTCAAATCGCGCCCGCTCGGTATATTGAACAGCCCGGCCATTTTCATCCAGTTCATCTGTAATAGGGTAGCCAAACTGCGCCACTCCGCCCTGGTCCTGCCAATAGCCCAGGAAGATACCATGCATACACCGGTTCGTGGCCGCAAAGCACTTCTCCCCACCGCTCAACCGCACATGGGGCTTCGGTTGGGCGGTCGCTGCATAGGAGGCCGGACTGATTGGTGCGAGCGCCAGTAATGAGAAGAGCGGTGCCACCACCGGCACACGCATTGATTTGGTTGCCATGTTGTGCTCCGATCTACTAAGAAGAGGGAATGTGTGGGCATACTATGTTGTGCGTGGGCAGCCGTCTGTATGCATATATGCAAGTCAGGTTCCACAAGCAACAAAAAGACGTCCTTCGAAGAACGTCCCCTGCACGCCAGAAGCCACAGAAGTTGTAGTAATCATCATGAGTGTGCAAGGGGGGACTCGAACCCCCACGCCCTCTCGGGCACTAGCTCCTAAGGCTAGCGCGGCTGCCATTACGCCACTTGCACATAATTGTCAGTCCTTACTGCACTTTTCTACCAATTGCATACTGGCCCACATCGCAACCAGTATAGGTAGGCTTCAGCGCGGAACAGTTCGGACATGATACTACATATTACCAAATTTTCTATGCGGTTATCAAACCTATCACCACTGACAAGGGTTCAGAGTAGGGGTAGGACCAATCAGCAAATTGTTAGACCAG
>JBBSIK010000009.1:0-17131 GCA_038232115.1 Chloroflexia bacterium | reverse complement strand
CGCCGATTGGCTCAGGCATGGCGAGCGTCACATTGCGTAGGGGTGTACGATGCACCAGGCCGTCGTACTTGTCGGCCCAGGCAGCATAGGTGAATAGCCTCTCGATGCTGAGTTCCACCTCCCGCAGGGCCTCCTCCTGCCCGGCCCCGGTCTGGCGGCGTAGCTGGCGGGCGAATTCATTAGCGCGTATCGAGAGGTTCTCAGCTATATAGTAGAGGATCTGCGCCTTGTTGTGCCCGGTCGTGGAAGCCCAGCCGGAAGCGGCGTGCGCGGCCTCCACAGCGTTACGAATGTCCTTGCGGTTGCCCTGCCCCACCTCGCCCAGCATCACACCGTCCGGCCCGTGCACAGGCTGGCTGTAGCCCGAGTCAGGCCGCGCCTGCTTGCCGCCGATGAACATCTTGGGCGTGCGGTCAATAGCGGGGAGCAGAGACTGGGGGCTGGGGGCTAGTAGTTCTTCGTAGTCGTCAGCATGGTGTCCATTACCGCCGTTCTTGTGAGCCGCAGCAGAAGCTTCATGCGCTTGCATCTCCTCACTAGCCCCTGGCCCCTGACCCCTAGCCCCTACTCCCGTCTCCCACGCCGGACGCACGTACTCGTACAGGCCCTCTTTGCCGCCTTCTCGACCGTAGCCGCTTTCACGGTAGCCACCGAAGCCGGAGGCCGCATCGAACAGGTTGGTCGAGTTAATCCAGACAGTGCCCGCCTTGAGCTTCGAGGCTACGTCGAGGGCCAGGTTGATATTCTCGCTCCACACGGAGGCAGCCAGGCCATAGCGCGTATTGTTGCCGAGGGCCACAGCTTCGGCGGGCGTGCGGAAGGTCATCGAGACGAGTACGGGGCCGAATATCTCCATCTGGGCGATAGTGGAGGAAGGCGATACGTTAGTGAAGAGGGTCGGCGGGAAGAAAGAGCCTTCGGTGGGGCACGACCAGGAAGGCTGCCACATGGTCGCACCCTCCTCCTGACCCACCTCTACGAAGCGTCTTATCTCCTGCAACTGCACAGGCCCCACAATCGCCCCGATGTCCATCGCCTTATCGAGTGGATCGCCTATGCGTAGACGCTCCATTCTGGCCCGCAACTTCTCAACGAGCCGCTCGGCCACGTTCTCCTGCACTAACATGCGCGACCCCGCACAGCACACCTGCCCCTGGTTGAACCAGATGGCGTCTACCACGCCCTCCACCACCGAGTCGAGGTCCGAGTCGTCGAACACGATGAAGGGCGACTTGCCTCCAAGCTCCAACGACACGCGCTTGCCCGTGCCCGCTGTGACTTTGCGAATATGCCGCCCCACATCGGTAGAGCCGGTGAAAGCTATTTTGTCTATATCAGGGTGGTTCAGAATGGCCTCGCCCGCTACCCTGGCATCGCCAGTTATGATGTTGACCACGCCCGGTGGCAGACCTGCTTCGTCGCAAATCTGGGCAAAGGCAAGGGCTGTGAGTGGGGTGTAGCTGGCGGGCTTGAGCACGACGGTGTTGCCCATGGCGATTGCGGGCGCTATCTTCCACGAGAGCATGAGCATCGGGAAATTCCAGGGTATAATCTGGCCCACCACACCCACAGGCTCCATGCCCGGCAGTTCGCTCTCCATCAGATGCGCCCACCCCGCATGGTAGTAGAAATGACGGGCTACAAGGGGGATGTCTATATCGCGGGTCTCGCGGATCGTCTTGCCATTGTCCAGGCTTTCCAGCACGGCCAGCAGGCGAGAATGCTTCTGTATCTGGCGAGCTATGGCATACAGGTAGCGAGCACGCACGTGGCCTGGGGTCTTGCTCCAACCCTCATATGCACGGCGAGCAGCGGCAATCGCACGATCCACATCGTCAGTGGTGGCGATAGCGATTTTGGCGAGAGGCTTGCCCGTGGCGGGGTTCTGGCTGTCGAAGTACTTGCCACCGCCAGGTTTGCGCCACTCGCCGCCTATGAACAGGCCGAACGGCTGGTGCTTCTCAATCCAGTCGAGACCGGGGTTGCCCGCTTCCGGCGCGGGGCCGTAGTCCAACGTCTCGAATATCTCCGCGATACTAGGCATACGTGTATGGCTCCTTGCCCTCTTTGGGGCGCTAACTGTGCTTCTCAAATCTGGTCGTAAATAGCGTCGGCCCCGGAGTAGCCCGCAAGGAATTGCTCTGCGGCCAAACGTTCCCAATCCGCCTGCTCCGTCGCATCCCCCGCTTCCTCCACAAAGATCATAACGCGAACAGCCTCATTATCCGAGAGCAATTTCGTCACTTCCTCCGGCACTTCAAGCTTTCTCTCCGCGCTTACTTTTCCCGGAAACTCGTATGCTTTCATAATGCACACACACCTCCCTCAACCGCAAGGACTCGCTACTCTTGCATAAGTCCGGCGCATAGCATCTCCAGCAGTCCATCAGGATAAAGCGGCGCGTCCGGTCCGAATTCATTCAGCCGCTTCCACACGGCGCGAAAAGGGCTACCATCATCCTCCGTTGCCGCTACCTCGTCCTGCTCATACACAGCAGAGTCGGTAAACTCGCCGTCGTAAAGGAGCACGAGCTCGTGGCCCATCTGCCCCTCATATGTGAAGATATTTTCTATGGTACACAGATACCGCAGGCTCTGTGACTCTATGTCGGCCCCGATCTCTTCCTTTAGCTCGCGTATTACGGTGTCGCGGCCACGCTCGCCAAACTCAATGCCGCCACCCAGGGGCCGGTAGAAAGTCTTTCGCTTGATAGGGTCGTATCCTTCGGCAACCAGGATGCGGTTGCTATGGCGGAAGACGCATATAGCGGTAGCGCGGATGCGTGGTTGGCTGAGGAGATTGCCTTGCAGGGCCGCTTCGTTCATCATTGTCTCGCATGGAGCCTTATGCATCGGCTCCACCACCTCGTATGTTATGAGAGTTGAGAGCAAGGAGAAGTTCCCCTAGCGTTCCGACATTCACTTACTTATCCATTTAGGACCGGGCAGGGGCTTAATTGCATCTTTAACGAAGTATATATATGTCGTCCACGTATACACCATTGAGTCTGTTGCCGGACAACCTTTTTCCTGCTAATGCTATCAAGCTAGTGGCGCTCGCAAGAACTCTAACGAGGGTGGCATTAGGGCTGAGGACAGTTACATTGACCGGGCTAAGACCAGGATGACCACCATTTTGGGCGCGTAGGACTTCCAGGATTCTCGTATAGACTCTTTTTGGCCCTTCAGTATCTACATCGGGTACAGCCAATGTAAGACGCCACTCGGCAGCTTCCGAATGATAGAGCCAGAAGGCGGCATCCATGACTAACCCGCTGCCCTCGAGCTTCTGCAATAGCTGGTTGCCTGCATCTATCATACTAGTTGTTAAGTATTCTGTTACCAGTACTGCTTCAGCCATGGCAGTCCCCATTTTTTGGATCAACGATAGCAGCATACATATCTTTAGAGGCTATCTCAGTTATGACAGGCTTGTATCTGTCCTGCTCAGACCAGTCCTTAACGATGTTCCAGTTCACGTTAAAGTCTATGTTAGACTTTAGCATCTGGTCATGTGCAGCTTTTAACCCGGCAGGTTTGAGTAGTTTTGTAAGGTCATGAGTGTATACATCATGCAAAGCATCTCTGCTGGGAGGAAAATCGTACCTCTTAGTCTGCTTGGCTATACAAGCCTTGAGCGCGCACTCAACGGCATAACCTGCCAGGTATTATGCTCCAGCGTACTGCCCGTTATCGAGCAGGACCTTTGCTTCTTCAATTCGTAGCCTCGCTAATTGCTGAAAATCGTTACGATTCATGCAATTGCTTGTCTACGGCATTGGGTGGCGGTAGGCTGCCGAGTAGCGACCCGTGACGAAGTATTCTAACTGGCGCTCGATGTCGGTAAGGAGGCCGCTGGCCCCGATGCGGAACAGGTCGGGCATCATCCACTCGGTGCCCAACTCCTCTTTCATCAGGATAAGCCAGTCGAGGGACTGTTTGGCGGTGCGTATGCCGCCTGCGGGCTTGAACCCCACTTTGTGGCTGGTGCGGTCCAGGTACTCGCGTATCGAGCGCGTCATGACCAGGCTGACTGGTAGGGTGGCGTTGGTGGCCTCTTTGCCGGTGGAGGTTTTGACGAAGTCGGTGCCGGCCATCATGCAGACGATGCTTGCCTGGTAGACGTTACGCAAGGTGGCAAGCTCGCCAGTCGCCAGGATGGACTTCATGTGAGAATCGCCGCAGGCCTCGCGGAACGCGCGCACCTCGTCATAGAGGGCCTGCCAGTTGCCGGTGAGCACATGAGCGCGAGAGATAACAATATCTATCTCCCGTGCGCCCGCCTCGACCGACGCCTTTATCTCGCGCAGCTTATCCTTATGCGAAATCTGCCCTGCCGGAAAGCCTGTAGACACCGCAGCCACCGGTATGCTCGATCCCTCAAGCGCCTCGACGGCCACCGGCACCATGTTGTGATAGACGCACACCGCGCCTACCCTGATGCCGAGGTTTCGCGCCCCAAGAGCCTCCAAAATGTCGTCTCGCACGGGGCGGCGGGCCTTGGCGCACAGGCGAACAACGTTGCCGGGAGTGTCGTCGCCCGCGAGGGTAGTCAGGTCTATGCAGGTGACGGCGCGCAGGAGCCAGGCGGCCTGCCATTCCTTTTTCACGGTGCGGCGCGTGACGAGGGTAGCGGCCCTGCGCTCCACGGCGCTCCTGTTGATGCGAGTGCTATACAGCCAGTCAAGGTCGAGCGGCGTGCCTGGGTTGCGCGCCTCGTGCCTGGCAAGCTCAGGGGCGATCCGAGATTCGGCCAGAGCAGTGACGCCCGTTCCATCGCTCGTCTCTTCGTTGCCGCTCACGATAGCCCGCGGCTCATCTCTAACTGTAGTTGCCATGAAACTTCCTCCCCACCGGACGTACACCGGCTGCACCCTCGCTAACTAACAAGACGCCTTTATAGCATATCATCTGGCACAGGGATGTCAAGGCCGAGTACCGAGGTAAGTGCTCAGAATAGGGGTAGAGCAAATCAGCAGAGTGCCCGCCCAAGACCCACCGCCCCCGCTTCGCTCATGCCCCTCCCACGCGTGAGAGGGGAGAAAGAAAGAAGAGATAGAGGTGGAGACACCCGCCGCCCATCATTGATGGGCACCCGCCCGTCATGGGCTTCGCCCCTGCACCCCTACTCTGAACACGTACCGTTTGAGGTTGTCAAGGCTTCCCTTGTCTACAAAATCCTCCGCAGAAACGCCTTTGTCCGTTCGTGCCCAGGGGTGTCGAAGATATCGGTGGGGGTACCCTGTTCTACCATTTTGCCCTCGTCCATGAAGATCACGCGGTCAGCCACGTCGCGGGCGAAGCTCATCTCGTGCGTGACCACTACCATGCTCATACCTTCCCTAGCAAGTTGCTCCATGACTTTGAGCACCTCCCCCACCAGTTCGGGGTCGAGAGCCGACGTGGGCTCGTCGAAGAGCATCAGCATGGGGTCCATAGCCAGGGCGCGTGCGATTGCCACCCGTTGCTGCTGGCCTCCCGATAGCTGGCTTGGATAGCTGTCGCCTTTTTCGCTCAAGCCTACCTTGACCAGCAATTCCCTTGCTTTCTCGACAGCGTGGGCTTTCGGTAGCTTTTTGACGTGTACCGGCGCTTCGATAATGTTCTCCAGCGCGGTCATGTGGGCGAACAGGTTGAACCGTTGGAATACCATACCGATACGCGCCCGCTGGGCCGAGACGTTGCGCTCCGAATCCTCCACCATGCGCTCGCCCGCCTTACGGTAGCCGATAAGCTGCCCGCCCACGTAGATGCTGCCACCGTCGATCTTCTCCAGATGATTGATGCAACGCAAGAAAGTCGTTTTGCCAGACCCACTTGGGCCTATGAGCACCACCGTTTCCGCCGGGCGCACAATGAGGTCTATCCCGCGCAGCACCTCTGTGTGCCCAAATTTCTTATACACGTCCCTGGCTTCCACGATAGGGCCGTTCTGTGGCACGGTGTCGGCACCAAACTCTGCCATGTTACGTACTCCGTTCGCGTAACTCGTATTGCGTAACTCGTAACTCGTAACCCAAATAATCTTTGCTTGTCCCTTCGACGCCGCTCAGAGCACGCCCTTAGCGTTCTTTGCGTTCTTGCCTTTTCGTTCCCTACTAGCCCCTACTTGTGGTCCAAAGTGACGCCGCGCGAGCTGAGCACGTTGGTGCGAAAGCGGCCCCAGAAGCCGGACTGCGACGCCTGAGCTTTGCGCTCGCCGAGCCTGTTCTCCATCCAGCTTTGCCCCCACGTGACCACGGTGGTCATCGCCAGGTAGTAGCACGATACAATGGTGAACGTCTCCAGCGTGCGGAAATAGAGGTGGTTGAGATCGCCCGCGCTCTGCAAAAGCTCTTTGATGCTGATTACGGAAGCCAGCGAGGAGCTTTTGAGCATGTTGTTAAATTCGTTGCCGGTGGGGGGCAAGATCACGCGGGCTGCCTGGGGCAAAACAATACGCCTCATCGAGAGACCATACGTCATACCGAGCGCCTTGGCCGCTTCCGTCTGGCCTGGATCTATGCTCTGGATTCCGGCTCGCACGATCTCGGCCATATACGCACCTTCGTTGAGGCTCAGTGCAAGTAGGGCCGCTGTGAACAGATCGAGCTTGATGCCTATCTCATACAGCCCGGTGGCGAACACGATGAGTTGCACCAGCAGTGGCGTGCCCCTGAACAGCCAGATGTATACGCCTGCTATCCAGTTCAACAGACGGCTCTTGCTCAGCCTCATCAACGCCGCTAGCAGGCCGAGCAAGATGCCCACGGCTTGCGCGACCACCGACAGCACGATGGTCAGCTTCGCCCCCTCGATCAGCGCATGATCGAAGAAGTGCTGCGGTATAAAGCCCCAATCGAATCCCATGCTACCCCCGACGAGTAGAAAGCTGGAAAGTAGCCTAAGACTACTTTCCAGCTTTCTACTTTCTAACTCACTTCACGCCCCATTTGGTCTTGATGGCGTCAAGGGTGCCGTCGCTCTTCATGGCGGTTATGGCCGCGTTGATGGCGTCGTACATCGGTTTGTTGTCCTTGGCAACGGCGATGCCTTCGGGGGCGGAGTCGAAGTTGGCGATGGCTATCTCGAAATTGGGGTTGAGCTTGGCATAGTAAGCGGCTACCGGCGAGTCATGCAGAGTAGCATCGGCTCGGCCTACGCGAAGCTGGTCAACCGCGTCGGTGTCGGTGCCGTAAGTAAGCACGTTGACTTTGGGCTTGCCCGCCTTGCCGAGCTTATCATTGAGGTCCGTGAGAGTTTTCTCCTCGGTGGTGCCCTGCTGAGTTACTGCCGTCTTGCCTGATAGATCGTCCAGCGTCTTTATGCCCAAGGGGTTGCCCTTCTTGACCAGCACTGCCTGCCCCGCATCGAAGTAGGGCACGAAGTCCACTACCTTCTTGCGGTCGTCGGTGATGGTCATGGCCGAGATGACGGTATCGAACTGCCCGGCGTTGAGGGCTGGAATGATATCGTCGAACTTGAAGTTAACGACTTTGATTTGCAGACCGAGACGGCTGGCTATCTCGTTACCTATGTCGATATCGAGTCCTACAGCGTTGCCATCGCCGCCGATATACTCCTGCGGCGGATAGCTGGCGTCGCTGCCTATCGTAAGAAAGCTGCTAGACGTGAGCTTGCCGGGCGCGGGTATAGACTTGGGGTATGCTCCGGGCCTCCAATCTGATACGGGTGTGGCCCCTGCTGGCGATGTGCTGGGCGCGCCTGCGACGGTAGCTGTTGTGCCTGTTGCGGGCGTGGTACCGCCGGCTGGGGTCATATTTGCCCCTGCCGTGGGTGTCATACCTGTATCCGTAGGTGTGCTTCCCGTCATTGTGCCGGTGGATCCTGGGGTCATAGCGCCGCCTGTCGTGGTTGTATCGGTGGCGGCTGACGTGCTGCCCGTGCCCGTCGTGCCCGTAGCGGTTGCAGGGGTGCTGGTTGTACCGCCGCAACCCGCCATCATAGTGACGAGCGCGAGCAGGGCAGCAAACATCCCAGCCCTCTTCAACAATACCTCATATATTTTCATTGCTGTTTCCTCCTTGGGATCTAAAAGCGTTCAAGCCTGCTAGCTTCAGAGCGGGAGTCGCAGATAGCAAATATAGCGCGACTGATAGCTTCCGCAGCTTTGTCCCCTTAGTTATATCAAGATTGGGGCCTCGATGATAATCCCTGCGGCACACTTTCTTGTAAGCAGACGATGAACGATGATGTGGGCTAAGTTGCTAGTCGTTAGCCAGGAACCCCTCATAAACTTGGCGCGTTCTCTGCGTCCTTTGCCTTTTCGTCTACTAGCCTCCGGGTAAGTGTTCACACTTGGGGTGCGGGGGCATGCCCATGCGGGGGTGTGGGGGTCCACCACCTGTACCTCTTCTCTTTATTCTCCCCTCCCATTCGTGGGAGGAGTCGGGGTGGGTCTTGGATAGGTAACATAATGAATTGCTACACCTCCAGTTCTGCTTGACAAGCGTCCGTGCATGCGCTAACATGAGGCTACCTCGATAGTAAGGCATGAGCCACACACTCACTATATTTTGCACAAGGATACACCCCCAATGGAGAGCCAGCCGCTCTCGGTAGTAGTTCTGGCGGCAGGACTCGGCAAGCGGATGCGATCGCGGCAGCCAAAGGTGCTGCACCAGCTTGCCGGACTACCCCTTGCTGCGCACGTTTTGCGCGCACTCGCCCCATTTGCTCCCGCTCAGACCCTGCTCGTGGTTGGTCACGGCGCAGAACAGGTCGAGGCTACGTTAGGACGCTCTTATGGTCCTGACGGCATGTTGCCCCTCACCTATGCCGTGCAGTCCGAGCAATTGGGCACCGGCCACGCCATGATGATGGCGCAGGATGTTCTTGGGGGCTACAAAGGCCCCGTGCTTGTGGTGTATGGAGACACCCCTCTCCTGCGTACCACCACGCTCAGCCAGTTAGTCACGCGCCACCGCCAGGCACACCCTAACATCACCATACTTACCGCCATAGCCCCCGACCCGACGGGTTACGGGCGCGTGATGCGTGATAAGGACCAGAACGTTATTGCTGTCGTAGAAGAGCGCAACGCCACACTGGTGCAGCGCGCCATCTCCGAGATCAATAGCGGGGTGTATGTGTTCGAGTCGGATTGGCTGTGGCCCCACCTGCATCGCATCGAGAAGAACTCCGTGGGCGAATACTACCTGACCGACCTGATAGGCATGGCGATCAAGGAGGAACGGGGCACGGGCAACACTTCCTCTCTCTCGCAGGCTGCCCGTGGCAAGAAGCGTCTTGTGACCTTCACCCTCGACGGCATAGAGGAAGCAATGGGCATCAACACCCGCGCACAACTCGCCGAGGCTGAGACTATCGTGCAAGGCCGCATACGCCAGAGGTGGCTCGAAGAGGGCGTGACGATGCTCATGCCTGAAACGGTGTACATGGGCACCGATGTAGAGTTTGAGCCTGACACAGTGCTCTATCCCGGTTGTATCCTGGAAGGCAAGACCCGCATCGGTTCCGGCTGCGTGCTTGGCCCCAATACGCACATAGTTGATTCCACTGTAGGCGAGAACTGCCGCATCGTCTCCTCCACCGTCGAGGGCAGCACATTGGAGGCAGGTGTGACGATAGGTCCCTACAGCCATCTGCGGCCCGGTAGTCACATCGGTGAGGACGTGCATATAGGTAACTTCGGCGAAGTCGTGCGCTCCACTCTGGGTCGGAGGGTGGCGATGGGTCATTTCAGCTACATAGGCGATGCGGAAATAGGGGAGGACACCAATATAGGAGCGGGTACGATCACGGCCAACTATGACGGCGTGAAGAAGAACCGCACCAAAGTGGGCAAGCGTGTCTTTCTAGGCAGCGATACGTTGCTACGCGCTCCCATAGAGGTAGGGGACGATGCGTTCACAGGGCTGGGCAGCGTGGTTACCAAGCCCGTCGCACCTGGCACAGTAGTAGTAGGCATGCCTGCTCGCGTAATACGTCGCATCGAGCCTTCCAACACCGACGAAAGTAGTGGTGAACAGCCGCAAGGCGACGTAGCGAAAGACCCGGAAAGCCCAAAATCCAAAGCCTGAAATCCGGGAAATCACCACGATGTTAGCTATGTCCGGCCAATCCCCGGCCACATGGGCATGAACGTGGGCGAGGCCACGAACGCTCCGACACGAAAATCGAAGTCGGAAGACATAGCCCAGCTATTCACCACAGCGATCCTGCGCACCCATGAGAACGGATTGGTCAGTTCGCTGTTCCAACAGCATATTGCGTATCATATACAGCAGGAGAACCGGGGCTGATACAATATCGCAGATAATAGTTGCGTATATGCCATCAGAATGACAAAGCCCACTTGATTGGTGAAACTGGGACTTTGAACGGACCCTGGTATAAACTAAGCTGGTATACTAGTGGAGTGTCAATCATCATTCGGGGAATAGAGGTCATGGGGCCAAGCCTCTTGAGTGGAGGGATGTCCCCTGCTACTCCCTCCACTCATTAATTCACCGTTGATAGACCTCTGGAACAGAGTCCGGTGTTATAATACGCAATAAGCAATACAGATAGTAGGAGTTCTCCCCTATATTGGAGCCTGGTAGTTGGATAGCACTGTTTGTGGCCGTGCTATGCCTCTTGCTCATTGCAATCGCCTCTGCGGTTGAGGCCGCCCTTACTAACATCTCCGGTCTGCGCCTTCGCCAGCTTATGGAAAGAGGCGTGCCTCGCGCCCAGGCGATAAGCGATCTGCTGACGAACCCTCAGCGTTTCTCCGTGGCGGTGCGCTTCATCAACACCGTTTCCCTGCTCACCATAGGCTCACTGGTCCTCTATTCCTCTTACCAGTTCGCAACGTGGTGGTCGCACTTTCTCGCCGTGATAATAGCCACATTGGTCGTGCTCATCTTTGGCGTGGCCGTGCCCAAAGCCCTGGCTGTGCGTAACCCAGAGCGGACCGCGCTCACTCTCTTTGGCCCGATCAACACTTTGCGTGTGGTGGTAGCTCCCCTGGTGGCAGTGGCCGAGTTGTTGGCAGGCCCATTTGTACGTGTACTGGGTGGGCGCAGCAGCCCCGCCGGGCGGTTTGTCACCGAGGAAGAGCTACGCATGCTCGTCAATGTCGGCGAGGACGAAGGGGTCATCCAGCAGGAAGAGGAGGACCTAATCCACTCCATATTCGAGTTTGGCGATACCGTTGTGCGCGAGGTGATGGTGCCCCGCCCGTACATCGTGGCTGTGGAGGACGATTGCAGCGTAGGCGATGCCGCCGATGTAGCTCTCAAGTCGGGCCACACCCGCATACCTGTGTACCGCGAGTCGATTGACACTGTGGTGGGTGTAGCCACGGTGCAAGATATGATGAGGGCCTTGCGCGGCAACCAGGTTGACGAGCGGGTGACTATCGTGATGCGCCCGGTGCATTACGTGCCTGAGACCAAGAAGGTAGACGAACTGCTGCGTGAGCTACAGAAAGGCCGGATGCACCTTACTGTTGTAATAGACGAGTACGGCGGCACGGCGGGCCTGGTGACGATAGAAGACCTGCTGGAAGAGATAGTTGGCGAGATCAGAGACGAGTACGATGTCGAGCCGCAGATGATACAGGTAATCAGCGAAGCAGAGTTACATGTAGACGCTCGTGTTCCCCTGGACGACATAAACGATGTGCTCAGGGTAGACTGGGAAGCCGAGGACTCGGACACGGTGGGCGGGTTCGTCTACGAGCAATTGGGCCGCATCCCGAATCCGGGCGATACAGTGCAAGTGGGCATCTACACAATCACAGTGCTCAGCACCGAAGGCACCCGCCTCAAACAGCTATCCATCGTCCGCCACGAGCCTCAAGAGGCCGAAGCGGGCGAAACGGCACAGGAGGAGTAATGCGTGAAACGTGAAACGTGATGCGGCTTGCTAAAGAGAGTCCTGGGGATAGCAGCAACAATACTTAGTGAACCCCATCACGTTTCACGTTTCACACCTCCCATGGACACAGACACACTGATAAAAATCGCCGCAGACGCACGCGCCAGGGCATATACTCCCTATTCGCACTTTCGGGTTGGGGTGGCTTTGCTGGCGAAGAGCGGCATGATTTATACCGGGTGCAATATAGAGAATGTGGCCTATTCGCCTACGCTGTGCGGAGAGCGAGTGGCTCTAGGCTCGGCTATCGCGGCGGGGGAGGCTCCAGGCAGTTTCCTGGCGATCGCCGTGGTGGGCGATGACCCCAAGCCCTCAACGCCGTGCGGGGTATGCCGCCAGGTGCTGGCCGAACTTGCGCCTGGTGTAAGGGTCATCATGGCGACAGCGCCGGAGAAGGGGCAAGAGCGATTAGAGATGGCGATAGAGGAATTGCTGCCGCGCGGGTTTACATTTGACGTAGAGCGTGGATAGAAATTTGGATGCGACGTGCTTATGCTCTGCATGTCTACTGCTGCGTATGGACGCCGAGTGGGTCGAACAGTGGCAGGCGTATATCGGATACGCGACAGCAAGGTGTTGCCATGCCTATGAACGATGACGTTAGCGAAGAAGTACCCACAACTCGGCGCACCCCCACACGGACGAGTATACGCTCCACTCTAGAGCCACCAAATGCGCTGCGTACACTAGATCAGGCGCGGCTGCTGCACGATGGGATTGCCATCCTGCAAAGTAATGGGGGAGGTCAGACGTATGTAGTGTGCCCGGCGGTTCTAGTGAGGTGTTGGGAGCCTGTGCTAAAGCTGTTACTGAGGGACCTGGACGCGATAGTTTACCCAGGTTCGCCGCAAGTAGCGCGCATACGCTACGAGCGGCTTGAGCCAGGCACAACCATCCTCGGCGGCGGGGAGGTAATAGCAGGCGTTTGGATACATGGGTGCTTTGTGGAACTTGGCCTCGACCGCTCGATACGTGGTGTGCTCAAAGGACGTCTTGGACGCCTGCCGTTTCGAGACCGCCTCCGGCACGCGGTTCGTAACGGCATAAAGCAGGTGCAAAGACTTTGACTGAGCTTCCCAACCAGCCCAACTTTGCTGATTTCACGCCGCAGGCCATACAATCTCACCTCACCACTGCTATTTTAGGCAGGCGTATAGAACTGCACCCACAGGTCGGCTCGACAAACGATCTTGTGCGTGAGGCCGCCCGGCGTGGTGAGAGGGAGGGATTGGTACTCCTTGCTGAGGAGCAGGTTACGGGCCGTGGCCGGCTCGGCAGAACTTGGTCCGCGCCACCGGGTTGCTGCATCCTGTGCTCCTTATTGCTGCGCCCCCGCTTCTCCGCACAACAGGCTTTCTATCTCACAATCGCTACCTCGCTGGCAATATATCGCGCAGTCGGGGCTTTGGTGCGGAGTGAGCAGAACTCGCAGCCGTCAGTCCACAGCCAATCGCCAGACCCCGCAACTACGGCAGCGGTAGAGCGCAACGTGCCTGTACTTAGCATTAAGTGGCCCAATGACGTGCTCCTCAATGGCCGGAAGTTATCTGGCGTGCTGAGTGAGGGCGAGTTCAATGGCGGGGAGTGGGCGTTCTCGGTGGCGGGCTTCGGCATAAACGTCAACCTGGCACGCGAGCAGTTTGGGGAATTGCAAGGCACGGCTACTTCCATATCCGCTGAATTGGGGCACGAAGTTGGCCGCGCTAACCTCCTAGCCGGGGTGCTGGGTGAACTGGAGAGCCTCTATTTCCTCCTGCAAAGCGGCCAGTTCGGCAGTGTGCATGCATCATGGATAGCGTCGCTGGAAACGCTGGGCAGGAGCGTGTCGGTAGCGGAAGCGGGTAGCATGCCTGGTGAGGCGGGCGCTGTGATACATGGGCGCGCAGTGCGCGTAGACCCGGACGGCGCTCTGGTGGTGCTTACGGGCGAAGGTATAGAGCAGCGTGTACTCGCAGGTGACATCCAGCCACCTGATAAGAGGGCAGGTAAGTGCTCGGAGCCAGGGTACAACACCCGATTGTAGAGGATAGTCTCGTCTATCATCTGTTCCGCATCGTCACTGATTATGGCTCGTGGAACGTATGCAGGCATTGGGTATATAATAGACTGCTATACCGCCTGCGGTTCATAATTAATATGCCGCCGCTCATTCTGCGGATGGAGAAAGAAATATGGACCAGGTTACAGGCTCGCTTGGTACCGGCGGTGCTGATGGGAGTGGTCTCCTCATGCTACACACCTTCTTCGACTACTCCATCTGGGCGCGCGACAAGTTGCTCGGCGTTATCGAAGGCATAGACGAGAGCCGGCTGCGCGAGATGCCTGGCGAGGATGCAAGAGGCGTGTACGGCACTATATACGACACCCTGGCCCACCTTGCGGCGTCTGAATGGCTGTGGATTCAGCGTTGCATGGGAGAGTCGCCGATGCGCTCGCCACGGGGTGAGGACTTCGCCAACCTGCGCGTGTTGGTAGGCTGGTGGAACAGCGTACATGCCGACGCGGTAGGTTATCTCGACAATATAAACGAGAGCGATCTCCACGCCGAGCTTACCTACGTGGGCCCCGACGGCAAGAGGCGCACCCGCAAGATCTGGCACATGCTTCTCCAGGTGCCCAACCATCAGACCGAGCACCGCTCCCAGATAGCCACTATGCTGGGCAATATGGGCGTAGAGGTGCCTCAGACGGATATAGTGGTGTATTTGAGTGAGACAGCGAAGTAGACAGTAGACAACGGGCGAACAACGCTAGTTTTGAGTTAGAAAGCTAGAACCTCACACTAAGCTTTGCGCCGTCTTTGCGTTCCTTCGGCTAGGCTCAGGGCATGCTTTGCGTTTTCGTCTCTCTATTGCGTAACCCATAGGAATTATTGGCTTATTGAATTAGGAGGTCCAACTAATGGCAACCACAACTGAAACACCCAACACCCAGCACCCGACACCCAGCGCCCACAAATGGGTCTATCTCTTCCATGAAGGCAACGCCAAGATGCGCGACCTGCTTGGTGGCAAGGGCGCGGGCCTGTCTGAGATGACCAACGCTGGGCTGCCCGTCCCTCCCGGCTTCACCATCACCACCGAGGCGTGTCGCGCTTACCTGGCAGACGGCAAGAAGTTCCCGCAGGGGCTATGGGACCAGGCAATCGAGGCGCTACATACTGTAGAAGCCGAAACGGGCAAGCGGCTGGGCGACCCACAGAATCCGCTGCTGGTATCGGTGCGCTCCGGGGCCAAGTTCTCGATGCCAGGCATGATGGACACCATACTCAACCTGGGACTCAACCCTGAGACGTTGCAGGGGCTAATCAAACTCACAGGCAACGACCGCTTTGGCTACGACGCTTATCGTCGCTTCATACAGCTTTTTGGCCGTATCGTTATGGGTGTTGAGGCCAGGCACTTCGATGACCTGCTCGATGAGCTGAAGCGCCAGAAGGGGGTCAAACTCGACACTGACCTTAACGCGAGCGACCTTGAAACACTGGTAGAGCTATTTAAGGGGGCTGTGCAGCGCGAGGCAGGCCGCGAGTTCCCCGACGATCCTTTTGAGCAACTAAGATTGGCTGTTGAAGCGGTGTTCGGTTCCTGGAACTCGCCTCGCGCATTTGCATATCGCAAGGCCCAGGATATATCCGATGACCTCGGCACCGCAGTGAACGTGGTGATGATGGTGTTCGGCAACATGGGCGAGGATTCGGGCACCGGCGTGGCTTTCACCCGTGACCCGGCCACCGGCGAACACAAGTTGTTTGGCGAATTCCTGGTAAACGCGCAGGGTGAGGACGTGGTGGCGGGCATTCGCACGCCGCAGAAGATCTCGCAGCTAGAGCAGGAGATGCCGGAGGTGTACCACGAATTCGTGGGGATCGGCCAACAGCTTGAGCGGCATTACCGCGATATGCAGGACCTCGAATTTACCGTGGAGCGTGGCAAGCTGTATATGCTCCAGACCCGCTCAGGCAAGAGGACGGCGGCAGCGGCTGTCAAGATCGCGGTAGATATGGGGGACGAGGGGCTTATATCGAAGGAAGAAGCGATCCAGCGCGTCGAGCCGGGCCACGTAGTGCAATTGCTTCTGCCGCGCTACGACGATACGGACAAGGAGAGGGCGCACAACGAGGGCAAACTGCTGGCGATAGGGCTGAACGCGGCCCCTGGCGCTGCCACCGGCAAGGCGATCTTCACAGCGGACAAAGCGGCTGAGTTGGGTCGTGCCGGTGAGGCCGTTGTACTGGTGCGCGAGGAAACCAACCCCGAAGACGTACACGGCATGATCGCCTCGAAAGGCGTGCTGACGGCTCGTGGTGGGGCTACTTCCCATGCGGCTGTGGTGGCCCGACAGTTCGGCAAGGTTTGCGTGGCGGGTGCCGAAAACGGCGGCCTCCACGTGGACGACGAAGCCGGATATTTCACTGCCAATGGGCAGACGGTGCGCGAAGGAGACATCATCTCGATAGACGGCACCACTGGCGAGGTGTTCCTGGGTGCGATTGCGCTTATCGAGCCGAATTACGAGGAGGAGCACGACCTGATTAAGCTGCTCGGCTGGGCCGACGATGTGCGTGAGTTGGGTGTATGGGCCAACGCCGACTACCCCAGTGACGCCGCTAAAGCCGTGGCGTTCGGAGCAGAGGGTATTGGCCTGTGCCGCACTGAGCATATGTTCTTCGAGGAAGCGCGCCTCCCTGTCGTGCAGCAGATGATCCTGTCCGCCGCCGAGGGTACACGTCTGGAAGACGCGGTAACGGATGCCCAGGCCGAACTGAACAAAGCAGACAAGGACAAGCGCGAAGCCCCCGAAGGGATACTTCGCAACGCGCAAGAAGCGGCAGCCAACTCGCAGGCAGTCAAGGACTACGAGGATGCGCTCTCTCAGCTTGGCGTGATACAGCAGGGCGATTTTTACGGCATCCTGAAGGCGATGGAAGGCAAGCCCACGGTTATACGCCTGCTGGACCCGCCCCTGCACGAGTTCCTCCCTTCCTATGACGAGCTACTGGTCGAAACGACCGAGATGCGCATGCGTGGCGAGACAGCAACAGAGGAGTACAAGCGCAAGGAGCACCTGCTGGGTATAGTGGGCCAGATGCGCGAGCAGAACCCGATGCTGGGACTGCGCGGTTGTCGCCTCGGTATTCTCTATCCGGCTATCAACGAGATGCAAGTTAGAGCGATCCTGCGCGCATCGCTCCAACTACTCAACGAAGGGCTGGAGTCGCATCCTGAGATCATGATCCCGCTGGT
>JBBSIK010000008.1:0-17870 GCA_038232115.1 Chloroflexia bacterium | reverse complement strand
TCTGATGGCGCTCGATGGCACATATGCGGAACTGTTCAACTTACAGGCCGCGGCTTACCGGTAGTGCGTAAGGTGTATTCAAAGCCGCTGTTTCACAAAGCTCGCGACTCTGAAGGCATTTTAGAAAACCATCCCATACGAGATGTGTCCAGTTAGCAAAACGCTGCTGACATAACGTTGTCACTCGGCTCTCCTATAATGAAGAGGAAATTGCGACTATCAAAGAAAGAAGGAGAGCAGAAATGGCCGATACACAGACATTACGGGGAGTAGCCACTATCAGTTTTTTCGCGGCTGATATGACGGCGGCGAAGAAGTGGTACACCGAGCTGTTGGGTATCGACCCATACTTTGAGCGCCCAGTGGAGGGGCCGCCGGCGTATATAGAGTTTCGCCTTGGTGACTACCATCACGAACTAGGGATTATCGACAGCAACTACAAACCTAAAGGCGCAGCAGCCGGTCCGGGAGGTGCCGTTGTATTCTGGCACGTTAACGGCGTGGCAGCAACGCTCGAAAAGGTAATGTCTATGGGGGCGAAAGAATACGAACCGCTCACGAACCGTGAAGCAGGATTCATCACTGCCTCCGTAGTAGATCCTTTCGGGAACATCCTGGGTATCATGTACAACCCGCACTATCTGGAAGTTCTAGGCTCGACTAAAAAAGCGTAACATACGCCGTCGGTGTCGGTGAGATTGTTCAAGATCATGGCACTTCTTGGTACCAAAAGCAATCCGTCGGTATGGTAAACGACCATACCGACGGATTGCACATGCGCGTAGATGGCCGTAGGGCCGACAAACACAAAGCCGTGTTGCGTGAGGTCTTTGCTAAATGCTTCGACCTCTGGCGAAACAACCGGTATCTGGCCAACTACTTTGACTTCTACAACTATTGTTGTCCTCATTAAGTTTTAGATTACTTTACCCAGTTGAGATCTCTGGTGATTACCCACATCTGAGCTAACTAACAGCATCCGGCGGTTTCAACCGCAGGCAACAGTTACAAAGTCGCCCTGCGGCGACTAAGTTGCTACTGTAGACATCCTTGAGTCCGCCATGCGGACTTCGTAATCGTTGCCCGTGACTTTAGTCGCCGGGGGTGCTGACATGTGGGTAATTACCAGTGAGATATACCTTGATGAGAATCCGACCGCTTATGTCACCTATCTGCTTTCCTTTCAAGAAAGGAGTAACGGACTTTATTTTTCATCCTTACAATGAGTCTATTTGTGGTCTGCGGCGTCTCTCGTGGGTCTTCCCTTGGCGCGCTAGCGTTGTTTTCTGTTCCATTGCGATAGGATGCCCATTCTGAACGAAGTGAAGAATCTAAGATGTTGGGCATCGTGCCAGGCACAGTTTTTGGGATTCTCCCCCTTTGCTGTGTTCAGGGCTAAAGCCTTGTTGCGCTCAGAATAACAAAGCTGACATGCCTCCCCTGCAAACCGACTTTGTACAAACGCTAAGGGCGCAGTCGGTGGAGCAGATGACTTGCTCTCAAGGCACGTTATGTGCAGGCAATGACCTCTAGTCGGGCATTATGGCAGCATGGGTTCCTGGTTGATCTTCATAGGCGGGCGACCATGAAGGAGAGCCGGTATGCAAGTTAGAAGGTCTCGCATCCTGCGGTGGTTTGCGGCGGTTTCGATTGTGCTGCTAGTGCTTCTGTGTGCAACTGTGGGTATTCTTACTACAGGTATGCAGCGCAGTGTGTGGCTGCGCACCGATTTCTTTATGGTGTCGGTCGTGCCAGGCACGACGCCTATGGCGCGCGCCCTGCCAGAAGGTGATAATGTTGTGTACGTTGAGCTGAGAGTGCTGGAGCAAGCCTATCCATGCATTGCAGGGGGTAATGGACTAGACATGGGAGCCGTGCAGATGAACGCCTGGGACTGCACAGCCAATGCCAGGCGATCAAAACGCCCAACTCCTACGGCTCCCGTTCAGCCGCTACCCGGGAATGTGCCTCCCGACCAGTGAGGTGTATAGGCCGTTCTCGGCTCACGACGTGCAAGCTGTACATGCTGAGACTTTCACCAAAGAAGCACAGCCCGGGTCTTCCCGCAGGTTCACTTATCAAAATACTACGATCTATCCTTCGTATTGCGTATTGACTGCACTAAACACGCTCCTGAGACTCCGTCTGCTATGTCTGGTTAGATGCAATACGCATAGCTCACGGCGCATGCCAACTCAGCCCGCCGTGGGGAGCACCGTCGTGTATCTTCTGAGGTTTGCCGATGGGCTTGCCGTCCCTATCCAATTGCATCTTGTAGAGGCCGCTGACGCCCATGAAGGCTATCGTTGAGTTATCGAGCCATGCCGCATGGGGTTGGTCCTCGGCCATGTTCGTGAGGCGCTCTGATTGCTTCTTGCCGTCCGTCGGTACGGAGTAAAGTTCCCATGGCAGGCCGTGAGCGTATGCAACTTCCGGTTGGAAGGTGAGCCAGTGGAACAGGTCAAATCCGCCGGGCTTCGGTATCGTGGGCGTTGTCTCTATGCCTGCGAACACTACACGTGATCCGTCGGGCGAGGTCGTTGGACCGTAAAAGGCAATGTACGCCTTGTCATCGGCTAGCACCATGGGCGATGTGCTGTTGGGCACTTCGCGCACCATCCTGGAGCCTGCCGTTGTTCCACTCCCGGAACTCGAAGCAGGTGGCGTACCCAGGTACACTATAGCACCGTTAGGGCCACTCATGGCAGGCATGTGCGAGTCGTCCTTCCAGTGGGTGCGCTTGCCGCTGCTTACCTCGTAACGGTCTATGCCGCGCGCGCCGACGGGCTGACCGTTCGCGTCGTAATTGGTGGAGCCCATGTCGAGCTTTTCAGCTGTGAAGTAGATATATTTGCTGTCCTCTGAGTAGCTTGGCTCGTAGAGCGACTCGTTGTCGCTGTGCGGCAGTAGCTCTCTTAGGCCGGTGCCGTCAGCGTTGATCGTCCAGATGTCGGTGGCGGGTAGCTGGCTCGGATCGCCCTTCGGTGTATGCGCGAAAACAATCGTCTTGCCGTCGGGTGACCATGCGGCATTGTCGGCGTACTCCGACTCCGTGGGGAAGTAGGTCAGCCTACGCTGGCGCTTCGTATCGGTCGAGAGTATCCACAGGTTCGAGTCCTGGGTAAAGATGAAGCCGCTGGTGAGTGGCGGTCCGCTCTCCGCTTGCGATTGCAGCAGCTTATCACTAAAATCTTGCGCCTGTGGAGTAGGGGCGGCACCGGCGTTCGCGCGGAAACTTAGTTCGACGTGCGCGTGATACTTGCCCGGCTTGCTGGGCATGGAGCCACTATAGGCCCACACTCCCAGTTCGTATGTGGGCAGCAGCAACAAGGCCCCTCCCGGCTTGCTCCCGAAGTCTGCGGGCTGGCCGTCCGCATCGAGGAGTTGTACTGTGGCCGTGTTGACCGCGCTGTCTTCGATGCCGTTGTAGGGCACGCGCAGAGTGATACGCAGAGGCGAGTTGACAGTGCCGATGGTGGCACCCTGGCCCTGCTCGGTCGTGTAGTCGAGGCTCATGGGGCCGCTGCCGCCCTGGGCACTCGAACCTGCCTTTGGGGCCACAAGCGTAAATATCAGAGCCCCTACGATGATTACCAAGAGCGCCGCGCTTATGGGCATGAGCACGCGAAATGGCTTGTCAGGCAACGAGGGGGGACGTACCAAAAATCGAACCTCTCAAGGATAGAAGGCGGGGCATCAGGGGGATGGGGCTGTCTTATTGATTATAGCACCGTGCTGCCTCGGACGCCAAACGAGTGAAAGTTAGAAAGTACGGAGCGCCGAGTAACAGAAAACCAAAAGAGCCACCCACATTGTGTGCGGGCAGCCCTTTTGTTGGTTTACAGTAGCCTACTTATAGACTATGCGCCGATTTCTTCCTCAGCCGGGGCGTTTTCGCGTCCGCGGACGCGAAGGAGTGCTCCAACAGCCGCAGCGCCGAGGCCTGCCGCTGCCCACCAGGGGCTGAGCAAGCTGGAGCCGGAGCCGGTTGTCGGCATGCCTGGAGGTGCGGTTGTGCCACCACCGGCCGTGCCTAGCAATGGGGTGACTGCGGACAGCACCTGCTGCAACGTCAGGGGAGCGGCAAACGCCGGGCTAGGCTCTGCATCGCCCATTACGGCGTGCAGGGTAGCCGCATGCTGGCCCTCTACGTCGTGGATTGAGGCTGCGGCTGCCAGAAGCGCCTTGTCCTGGATGAGCGGAGCCGCTCCCAGGTAAGCGCCTGCGCCCACTTCCTCAACGACTGTGAAGAACTTCACTACGTCGTCCTGGCTGCCAAAGCTGGGGAAGTTGTAGCTGGCCTGCTCGGCCACGGGTGTGCCGCCCAACTTGGTGATCGTGTCTGTCAGGGCGACTACGTGCGCGTGCTCGTGATCGCCAAACGTCTTGAAGTACTCGGCGACCTTGCCGCTGAGCAGTCCGCTTGCGTTGACTGCGCGATAAGCGGCGTCCTCGATGTGCTCCAAGGTCAGAGCAAACATGAGGATGTCCATGTCGCTGTTAAGGCTCTGAGCCGATGCGATCTGCACGCCCAGCAGTTCACCGCGCGACAGGCCACCCACTCCGAAGAGTGCTGCCGCTCCCACAACCGCGCCTGAACCCATCAGGAATTTGCGGCGGGAGATACCGTTTACATTGCCCTCGTCGTCGGGCTGGATAAGATTGCTCATTCTCGATACTCCTCTCTAACTTTGAATGCTTCGAGACTTCCCAATGTGCCTCTCGCGCTACTTATTTGAAGAAAGGCGCAACCTTCGCCAGCACTTCTGCCGGGGTGAGGGGGGCGACAAACGCATCAGGTACCGGCGGCTGATCCAGCAAGAAGCGGATCACCGAGGTGTGGCGGCCTTCAACCTGCATGATCGAGGCGGCGGCGGCCAGGATGTCCTTGTTCTGGATATAACCGGCGGCTCCCAGGTATGCGCTGACGCCTACCTGCTCTACCGTTGCCAGTATGCCCAGAACCTGCTCGCGCGTATCAGTGGGACCTGCGGCGGCGAAGTTGTAGTTGCCCTGTGTTACGGGTGTGCCGCCGAGCTTCTGAACGGTGGACTGAACAGCGTTTACGTGTGCCTGTTCGTGCTGGCCGAACAAGGTCACGTACTGCAAGTCCTTGCCTTGAAGCTTGCCCAGACCAAGAAGGGTCTTGTAGAGGGTCGCCTCAAAAAACTCCAGAGTTAGAGCGTAATTAAGTACGTCAATGTCATTCTTGAACGGTGCGTCTTGCGCAAACGCAAGGCCGCCGCCTTTGCTGGCAGCCAGTGCTACCGCGCTCAACATAGCCGCGCCTCCCAGGGCAATAGCGCCCTTAGGGATCGCAAGCTGACCGGTGCCTCCGTCATTCTGCATTTCCATGTGGTAAGCTCCTCTCGTTGTGAATCTGAAAGCGATTAAGCCTCAGTCAAGTGTGCGCATCTCAACCAGCTGTTCAATGCGCAATATACACCTTACGTAAGCGCCCGTAGATTGGATTTATATGTGCTGCAAAGTTGCACCTGCGGGTGAACTCAGTAAGGATGAAAACTCCGAGACGCTATGTTGCAAGGAGTATGCCACGATTTCTATTGCACAGCTTTTGCAGAGCTTTTGCGCTCATTGGCTTCCTCCTGGACAACGGTATGACCCGTGCTAACATCTATCTCGCACCTTGTGGCGTTTATGTTTATGATGCGAAGAAGGGCTGTCTGCCCTTCGCTAAGTTGTGTATAACCGGAACATCGCGCAATAGGCAACATGCAATATTGAAAGAGGATTATTATGTCTGCTGAGGAAGATAAGAGAGCGCCGATGGCCGCCGCGCCTATGAAGTATCTGCCGGATGGTTCGGTAGATTGGGGCAACATGTGGGACACTTTTTGTGTGCTCGCCAAAGACGGTGGCCCGCCTCATCGTCCCACCATGCTCATGGCCCCCGAAAACCCCGATATCGCCAGCGAAAGCTACCAGTTTGCCACCAATGAGATTATCAGAGGTGTGCATGAAGTAAGCGGGCTGAAGGCTGAACGTGGAGAGCCTGGTTGGGTAGCCCTACGGTGCAAGTCAGCGGGCATGGCCCACTGGCTGAGCGAGTCGATCAGGCAGGAGAATGTTCAGGCTCGTTGCAAGGGTGCACGGCTGTATGTGCCGGTGGGAGATCAATTTACGGTGAAAGGCGAGATCAAGAGCGTCATCACTGCCATTGCCAAGACCACCCACTACTGGCAGGAGCACATCCCCGCCGACATCAAGCTCGTGGTTGGCTTCGAGAGTCGCTTCAAGGGCATACAGAACCGCATAAAGGGGCTGCTGGGCAAACAACCCGTTTGAACGGTAATCCCTGGGTAAGCGTGCAGACTTGGGGTGTAGAAGGGGTGCAGGGGCGAAGCCCATGACGGGGTGTGGGGTATCCCCACCCCTATCCTTCTTTCTTTCTCTCCTCCCACGGGTGGGAGGGGCATGAGCGAAGCGGGGGCGGTGGGTCTTGGACAGGCACTCTGCTGATTTGCTCCACCCCTATTCTGAACACTTATATCACCAGGAGTATTTGCCTGTGCGCGTCGGGTTGGCTGCGGTATACTGGGTCTGATGGCGCAAGAATGATACCTTTCCTTTGTACTGAGTAAAGTACACCTCTACAGAGCCGGTACCGCCATAGCCTTGCGCATGTAAATTGGAGAAACTCTACTTATGACACCTACCAGGAAGAACGGCGTGGCGACCCCCGCCAAAACAACTCCGCGCAAGCGCACAACCTCCCCCGCTGCCGCAGGCTCGGGCGCGGGGCGGAGCCGCTCCACCACGGGCAAAAGCCTCGTCATAGTAGAGTCGCCTGCCAAAGCCAAGACGATAGCCCGATACCTCGGTTCCGATTTTGTGGTAGAGGCGAGTTTCGGGCATGTGCGCGATCTTCCCAAATCCGAGATAGGTGTGGACGTGGACCACGGCTTTGATCCGAAATACGTTGTGCCCCGCGACAAGTCGGCAAAGGTAAAGAGTCTCAAGGAGATGGTGCGCGCCGCGAACGCCGTCTACTTAGCCACCGACCCGGACCGCGAAGGCGAGGCTATAGCATGGCACGTCCAGCAGGTGACAGGAGCCGGTAATGGACGCCAGCCGGTACATCGCGTCGAGTTCCACGAGATCACGTCGGGCGCTATCAAGCAGGCCGTAGCGAATCCCCGCTCCCTCAACTTGCATCTTGTGGATGCTCAACAGGCCCGGCGCGTGCTCGACAGGCTCGTGGGCTACAAGATTTCGCCGCTGCTGTGGAGCAAGGTTAGGCGTGGAACGTCGGCAGGCCGTGTGCAGAGCGTAGCGGTGCGGCTGGTAGTAGAGCGCGAACGGGAGATCCGCGCTTTTGTGCCGGAGGAGTACTGGTCTATAGAGGCCGACCTGAGCAAGCGCCCGGCCACCATGAAGGAAAATGCCTTTCACGCGGCGCTACACGCTTATAGTGGCAAGAAGGTAGATCTTAAGACTGGCGTGCAAGCTCAAGGAGTAATGCAGGCTTTACAGGGCGCGCGTTACATAGTAGAGAGCGTCAAGACGAAGGAGGTGCAGCGCCGTCCCTCCGCCCCTTTTATCACGTCCACTCTGCAACAGGAAGCCTCCCGTAAGCTCGGTATGGGCGCGAAAAAGGCTATGCAAGTAGCCCAACAACTCTACGAAGGCGTAGAGCCATTTGGCGGCCTCATCACCTACATGCGTACCGACTCCACTAACGTCGCGTCCGTGGCACAGCAGGAGGCGCGCGAGATAATCGCTGCCCGCTTCGGCAAGCCGTATGTGCCTGCCACACCTCCTGTATACGCAAAAAAAGTGGCCGGGGCGCAGGAGGCGCACGAGGCGATCCGCCCCACTTCTGTGGCGCGCGATCCCGAGTCGGTGCAAGGCAGCCTCACGCCTGACCAGCGGAAATTGTACGGGCTTATATGGAGGAGGTTTGTGGCCTCGCAGATGGCAAACGCCGTGCTCGACCAGACCTCGGTGGATGTTGGGGCGGGACCCGCAGACACGCAGATGCCTCGCCCATTTACTTTCCGGGCGTCGGGTTCGGTAATCAAGTTCCAGGGCTTCCTTGCTGTGTACCGCGAGGGACGTGATGCAGGCGATGCCGACGATGATCTGGACAAGAATGCCCTGCCCCTTCTGCAACAGGGCGAGCCTGTGGACCTGCTGAAGCTGTGGCCGGAGCAGCACTTCACGCAACCACCGCCACGATATACTGAGCCTACACTGGTGAAAGCGTTGGAAGAGAAGGGGATCGGACGGCCCTCAACATACGCATCGATTCTGTCGACCATCCAGGACCGGGAATATGTGGACCTGAAGGAGAAGAAGTTCCAGCCTACACCGCTTGGTTAAACGGTAAACGACTTGCTGGTGGCGCAGTTTCCGCGCATCGTGGACATAGGCTTCACGGCCACTATGGAGGGAGAGTTAGACGAGATAGCCGGCGGCCACAAAGCGTGGGTGCCCGTGGTCGCCGACTTCTATGGACCGTTGATGCAGGCGTTGCAGGAAGCAGAGAAGCTCGTGGGCCGCATGACCGTGCATGACCAGAAGCCGGAGCCGGTAAAAACAGGGGAGAAGTGCCCCGAATCAGGCCACGAATTGTTGATTCGGCAGAGCAAATACGGTCCTTTTATAGCCTGCTCAGGGTATCCAAAGTGCAAGTACACTCGCAAAATAAAGGCAGCCTACGGTGCCGGACCGGGCGAAGCGGCATCGGCAGACAAGCCTGAAGAGCTGTGCCGCTGTCCTGACTGTGGCAAGGGTGGCGTCATAGAAAAGAAGAGCCGGTGGGGTAAGACCTTCTATTCTTGTAATCGCTTCCCTGCGTGTAAATACGCGACTAATGTGCGCCCTGCCGGTGCGCCAATCCAACCCCAGAGCGACAGCCGCAAGCAGGCATAACAGGATCAAACTGTTTAGGGCCTCCCTTTAGCCTTCATTATTCATTATGTGCGTATACCGTGTTAGCTCACTGCTATGGTAAAGTTCTCTCCCTGCCAGCGCCCGCTATTGTTCCAGTAGAAGGTAAGCTCCACAATTTCGCCGGCATGCATCTTGTCCGTGGGGAGGTCTGCCATGTAGACTCCCAGGCTTGTGTCCTTTGTCTGGGTAGCCTGCACCGTTTGCCAGCCGTCCACGCTCCACCGTATCGTGGCAGGTTCCAACACCTCCACGCGCAGCGTCTTGCCCGCAGGCATGCCTCTAATCTTGTTGTTGTGCCGCCAGATGGCAAAGGGCGAGCCTGTCTTCTTCTTGAGGTAGCGTTCCACTGTCTGTGGGGGCATGTCGAAGACGCGGCCATCGCGTATGGAGCGTAGCAGCTTCACGTATTCGGCGTGCGCCCATACGAGAGGCATGGCCGAACCTGTGGGTCTGCCACAATAGAGTTCCTTCTCCGGCATATCAGCAGAGTCCCAGACTTGCTCCGGTATCATCCCGCCTATGCTCGCAAAGCTCTCCATAGCATGCATTAGCCTCTCGGCAATGTCCGCATGCCCCGCCGCAAGTTCGTAATGCGCGCGCTCGCCCGTGAGCAGAGGCCAAGCACGCCCGATGCCCACTCCGTCGAAGGGTGAGCCATCCTCCTGTTCTCCATAGCCGTCATCGTTATAGCGGTGCCAGGAAGGGCCGAAGGGTGTCTCCACTTTGAGCATAGCGTCTATGACCTTCAGCGTGTTGAGGATGTGCGGGTCGTCGGGGGCGCGCAGACCAAACCTCACAAGCGCCAGGGCATCAGGGCTTATTACGTTGGCGGCAGGCTTAACGCTGTCGCTCTCAGGGCGATTCTTGATTTCGACATATCCCCTGAGCCGCGAACCGGATTTGGTCGAACCGGGCGGGGCGATACGCACGTAGTAGCCCTCGACGCCTATCTGTTTTGCGATGTCAGTGTCCTTTACATATATCCAGCGTTCGATGTTAGCGTTCCATGCATCGGCGGTTTCCCGCAGGTACTGGGCTACATCCGGCTCATCACATATCTCGGCAAGGTCTGCGGCCACCAGCAGCGCAGCTATCTCGGCTGCCAGCGTGAAGGTGGTGTACCCCGCATCTTCCTCCCACCGGTCCTGGTCTGTGACGGGGCCGGAGCGCGCCACGAACCCCACTGCCCTGCGTACCATCGGCCACAGGCGCTCGCTGGCATTAGATGGCAACGCGCCCTCTCGGTAGGCGAGTTCTAGCATCAGGATGGGGAGAGCCGTTTCGTCAACCTGGGTGCCAGTCCAGTAGAACGTTCCGTCCATCCACATGTTCTGAGGCCAGTGGCCGTCCGGCTCTTGCGTTGCGCGCAGGTAGTGGAGCACGCGGTCCATGTCCTCTTTGCCGCCCGCTGCCAGTAGTCCGCCCGCAGTCTCCACAAGATCGCGGGGCCATACGAGATGGTAGCCACCCAGGTCGGCGTCGCCCTTGCTGTTGCCCCAGGGAATGGACAGACTGGCGATAAACCCACCTGGGAAGTTCTTTGCCTCGTGAGTGCGCAACACCGCCGTACTGGTGCGATAGAAGTCCTTCTCGGTCTCCGGCCTGGCTTCGAGGTTGATGAGCGTCCGCTGCCAGTCTTCCCACTCGCGCACATACTGGCCCACGTGCTCATCGAACGGAGTTAGCAAGCTGGACAGGGCACGGTGTCCGGCCTCGCCCGGAGTAGAGCCGAAGCCGACTGTAAGCACAAATTCGCCGCCGGAGGCCGCTAGGTCTATCTCTCCCGTAACGGCTACGTTGCCATTCTCGGCCCGTGGGTAGGTCCACTCCATCTGGCCGTGCTGCTTCAGGTCCTGCCAACCGTCGCTCGTCCCCGCGAAGCCTACGGAGCATCGCTTCCACGGGATAGAGCAGGCTAGGGCCAACGAGAACGCCTCCCGGTGCGCGAACAGCATAGTGACGCCTTTGTACTCTCCTATCCACGCAGTGTTGCCATTACCTCTATTGGCAAGATGTGGGGCGAGCAGTACATAGAGGTGGTAATCCTCCATGTCACCCTGTAGGGGTGTAAAGTTGGTGTGCTGTATTACGGCGTCACGCACAGGGTCCGCGAGTACATCTTTCTCTATAATGTACCGTTGTCGTTCGCAGGTGTTGGTAAGCTTGTAGGCGGGCACGCCAGGCGCTAACGTCGTTACCTCGTGTCTGGCATCACGCTTCTCCTCCGAGAAGAAACCAGAGCCGTCAGTCACGATCATCCCCATGTCGCGGGTGCATGCCTGGTCTACCCGCCCATAGTAAATCTCGTTCAAGATGCCATGACTAATGGTGAACCACACGCGGCTCTCAGCACCGAGCGCAGTACCCACACCGCTTTTATCGCTCGATGTCCATGTTGGCACTACGCCCGGCCACCCAGGCGCGTAGTCCTTATTTTCCTGCCCAGAACTTGGGTCCATGTGGCCTCCGGCCGAGTCGAAAGTGCCGAGTACTGCTTAGTGCGCCGAGTTGTGCGTGTGTGGCTTCTTGCCCAGGTCATGCCAGCTCTGCTCTTCCACGTCCACGCCATAGTGTTGGGCTGCCTTTTTGATGTTGGCAAACGCCTGATCTCGCTCTTCATCAGAGACACTCTCTACCTGATCGAAGCGGGCGAGTGCGTTCTTGACGTGCGAGGCGTCCGTGAGGGGTTCTTTACGTTGTTTTGGAAACGCAAAAACGGTTTCGGGCAAGTCGTTGCGGTCGCTACTGTTCAGTTCACCGTGCTCGGTGTGGGGCTGCCATGTGGTATTAGTCGCCATTGTTTTTACCTCCCAGTGGTCTGTTAGATAATCAAGTTTTCGTGTAGGGACAACAACACAGAGTTAACCGATACTCGTGCCTGGATCTATACTGCACAATTGCACGTTGGGAAGCAGGTTTGGTGCCACCGGCACTGCCTTATCCTATGATGTGCGCCAGGTGTTTACGCAATCTCCCCGTTACTTTTCTTATGGTGGCACAAGACCTGCCACTATGAATAGACCAGCGCGCTTTGGTAGTAAATCAGGTCTGTGCCCAGGCCAGTTTGCAAGGAGGCAGGCCAGCTTTGTCATTCTGAAGGCAACAAGTCTCTAGCCCTGCACTGCGTTCAGAATGACAAAGCCAAGCTAGTTTGTGAAACAGCGATCTTGAATAGACCCTGTCAGTAAACACCATGAAAGGACGACCAAACAGTGCCACCACGCTTTAGACTAACTTCACAGCGGATAGAAATAGATGCTGCCTGCCCCCTGGTATGGGAGATGATTACCTCTGTTGGGCGCGGGCAACTGCCAGGCAGTAAGAACACGGCTTGCCTGGTTGAGCGCAAGAGTGAGAACAGGCTCATTGTGGAATTTGTCACCTACTCGCCGGATAAAGTGTACACTACCCTCGAAGAGATGACGTTGCACCCGCCCGATCGAATTATCTATCGCCACCTGACAGGACCGTTGCCTTTTGTTAAAGAGGAGATACGCCTGGAGTCGTTAGGTGAGCATCGCACCGCACTTCTGTACCGGGGTGTATTCGGCACAAAATCTCTGTTAGGCCACGTACTTGGCCCGCTTTATATAAGGCCTCGATTTGATAGGCTGGCCCGTGAGCACCTGCAAGAGATCAAACAGGCCGCTGAAAATCGTGCCGCCCGTAGCATCAAGTATCGAAGAGGGAAGGATACCGCTGAAGTATAATGTGTGGCACGCATGATGCTCAAATATGCCAAAGAACCTACTGCTGCCAGATGCGGGAAGAGGTCGCCTACATTGGCCGGCGGTACCTGGATGACACGTTGTCGGCCAACAACTATAAGAGATAGTGTATCCATAATGTCTGCGCCTTTCATATCTGCGGTCAAGCTACATTCTACGGATGAGCAACTTGTGCATCTCGTAATGGCGGGGGATTCTGCTGCTTTTAGTGATCTGTACGACCGCTATGTCCGGTCATGCTTTGGGTTGGCACTTCGCATGCTCGCTGACCAGAAGCGTGCCGAGGCTGTCGTGCATGATGTGTTCGCCGCTCTGTGGGACCACCCAGACACCTATTCACCCCAGAGTGAGCAGTTCCCTTGTTGGCTACTACGTACAGTACATCACAGGTGCATAGCCGAGTTACGGCGCAAGCGCGAGTCTGAGGCGGCTTTTATTGTCGCGGCACGAGGCCATATTGCCACGCTGAGTGCTGGAGAAGTGGTGAACCCCGAATACGTGACGATTGCAGAGCAGCAGAGAATAATCAATGAGGCTCTTGGGCAAATGACGTCCGAGCAGCGCGAAATATTAGAGCTTGCTTACTTCGCGGGTTTGTCCTACACTCAGGTAGCGGAGAAACTCTCTCAGCCGCTTGCCACAGTCTACGCGCACGCATGCGATGGACTACGTAGCCTGAAAGCTCTGCTCGAACCCACTCAACTGCTGTTCTGACGCCATACTCAGCATCGTTTGCCATGTTTTGTGATCTCTTAGCCTTTACTCTATTGCCCATTTTCCGCCTGCTGAAACTCCCATGAACCTGCACGGTCTCGCTGACTACCATATGCACACGACCCTGTGCGGGCATGCAAGTGGCTCCATAGATGAGTACATCGAGCGCGCTGTTGAGTTGGGATTGGATGAGATAGGCTTCTCCGAGCACATCTACCTCTATCACCTGCCTGCGGAGCGCCGCGACCCTGAGCTTGCCATGCGCCAGGAGGAGATGTCGCTGTACATTAGCATGATAGAGGATGCCAGGCAGCGCCACTCGGAGCTTCCTATCCGCATAGGTCTGGAGGCAGACTACATCCCAGGGCATGAAGCAGAATTAGACCGAATATTAAACTCGTTCCAGTGGGATTATGTCTATGGATCTGTGCATTTCATTGGTGAGTGGGGCCTGGACGATCCCAGATACATAGACGATTATAGCAAGTGGCAGATAGACGATCTGTACGCTCGTTATTTCGGTCTGGTGACAGACGCCGCAAAGACTGGCCTATTTGACATAATGGCGCACCTAGACCTGGTCAAGAAGTTCGGCTACCGGGCATCCGGCGACCTGAGCGATCTGTACCACGAAGTGGCCGCGGAGCTAGCCGGTACTGGGGTTTGCATTGAGGCGAGCAGCGGGGGACTTCGAGTGCCGGCAGCCGAGGCGTATCCGCACCCGGAGCTACTTCGTGCCTGCCACAATGCCGGCGTGCTCGCTACGATAGGCTCGGACGCGCATAAGCCGGAGCATGTGGGCTATGCGTTTCCGCAGTTGGTACGCTCTGTGAGAGAGGCTGGATACAGCGAGGTGCTGCGGTTCAAAAATCGCATGCGCACCTTTCAGCCGTTGCCCGACGCGGCAGCAAAATAACCACGCAGGTAATCGCGACTGTTCATTTGCGCCAGGTCGTACTTTACTATTTCTCCAACTTCTACCCCGCAGCTACCGCACGAAGCACCGACCATGCCGAGCGCCGCCTGTAATTGACGCAGTAGTTCGCCAGCCATTTCTGTTTCTATCTTACCCGCGAGCGCGTCTATTTGCTTGCTCAGTCGCGGACGCTCGCCCCCGTATACATTAGCACCCTGGACGAGGTGCAAGTGTGGCTCCAACTGGCCGTACTCTATGCCCTCGCTTAGAGACAAGAGGTACACCCAGTAGCACACCTGGCTTCCTTCCAGCACTACATCGTGCGGCAACCCCCTGTGCCGGTGCTCGCCCGATATTACCCCTACCAGTTCTGTCATTTCGGTGGCTACTCGGGATCGTAGATAAGCTGTATCGCACTTGTGGAGCAGGCGGGACGTGGTAGAGATCGCGGATAGGTCGTTATCGCGCATGTGGGCATAAGCGCCCCATAGCTTGCGTAACTCCGCCTCGATTTGTGCCTCGCTCATGGATTATCCCTGCTGCCATATACGTGCCCAGGGTCGAACGCGCGCCGCTCGACCACCGTAGTGGCTCCTGTCTCGTTGAGTTGCCTGTAGAAGCAAGTGTCATAGCCATCGTGGCAGGCGGGGCCTTGCGATCTCACCAGGGCGAGCAAGCTGTTTCCCTCACAGTTGAGCCTGAGCTCTTCCACGTGCTGGTAATGGCCCGAGACCTCGCCCTTGAGCCACAGTTCGCCCCTGGAGCGACTCCATAGATAGAGCTTGCTCGTGCGCTGTGTCGCTTCGAGCGCCTCACGGTTCATGTAGGCCAGCAGGAGGACGGTCCCCGTCTCTGCTTCTTGCACTACCACCGGCACAAGCCCCTGGTCATCTAGTTGCAACTCTTTCATAGCCTTACCTCTATCCCCTCGTTAGACAGATGCTGCTTGGTCTGCGCTATAGTGAACTGGCCGTAATGGAATATAGAAGCCGCGAGCGCCGCGTCTGCCATCCCAGGCATGAGCACTTCGGCCAGGTGCTGCGGATTCCCAGCCCCGCCGGAAGCCACCACCGGGACGCCCACCGCTCGGCTTATGGCGGCGGTCATATCCAGATCGTAGCCGCCTTTGGTGCCATCGCGGTCCATGCTGGTGAGCAGGATTTCGCCCGCGCCCATATGGGCTGCCTTGCGTGCCCACTCTACCGCATCCAGACGTGTGCCTCGCTTACCGCCGTGTGTGAACACCTCCCACCCCGATGAGGTTGCCTCGCTCTCGCGCGCATCAATAGCCACTACGATGCACTGGCGTCCAAAAGCATGAGCGCCTCGCGTAATCAGGAGGGGATCGCGCACCGCCGCGCTATTGATCGAAACTTTGTCGGCGCCTGCCGATAAGAGCGCCCTTATGTCCTCTATGCTGCCTACCCCGCCGCCCACCGTCACCGGGATAAACACCCTCTCCGTCGTGGCGCTCACCAGATCAAGCAGCAAGCCTCGCGCTTCGCTACTGGCGGCGATGTCCAGGATGACAAGCTCGTCTGCGCCTGCCTGGTCGTAGTACGATGCAAGCTCGACAGGATCGCCCGCATCCCTCAGTTGCAGGAAATTGACGCCCTTGACCACGCGCCCACCCGACACGTCCAGGCAGGCGATCACCCGCCGCGTGAGACCGCCCCTCTTTTCCGCTGTAAGCATGTTATCTACCATTCTGTTTGGCATCCTGCAAAGCCACAATAGCGGCGCAAAGCTCTATATTGCCTGTGTACAGAGCTTTGCCAACAATTGCGCCCCCCACACCTGATGCCTGTAGACGCAGCAGGTCCCCCAGCTTACCCACGCCGCCCGACGCTATGATTTCGGCTTCTTGCTTTGCGGCCTGCTGTATGGCGCATATGCCCGCAAAATTAGGGCCTTCAAGAGTGCCATCGCGGGCTATGTCCGTGTAAATCAAGCAGCTTATGCCCTGCGACACCAGCGTGGCTGCCGCAACCGTCGCCTCCATCTGGCTGCTGTCTTGCCAGCCGTGGATCGTCAGCAGCCCCTCACGCGCATCGAGGGACACCGCGATTCGGCTCTCCCATCGAGCGACTACTTCGTGTAGCATGTCCGGTACTTCGAGGGCAAGGGTGCCCAGCACGACTCGAGAAGCGCCTGCGTCAAGGGTGGCCGCCACTGCATCGAGCGAGCGCATGCCGCCTCCCACCTGTACAGGTACGCCGACTGCCCGGCAGATGCGAGCAACCAGCGCCGTGTTGATGGGCCTGCCCTCTCTCGCGCCATCGAGGTCTACTACATGCAGCATCTCAGCGCCCTCTTCTTGCCAGCGAACGGCCACCTCTTCAGGGTCATCGGCGAACACGGTTTCCTGGGAGAAGTCGCCCTGGTAGAGGCGCACGCATTTGCCGCCCCTTATATCTATGGCGGGTATGATTTTCATGCCGCCTCCGCGTGGGAAACAAAGTTGCGCAGCAGCCGTAGACCATCCGCGCCGCTTTTCTCAGGGTGAAACTGCGTAGCCCAGAGGTTGTCTCTCGCCAGCGCGCCGGGGAAGCTTTGCCCATATTCGGTGGTGCCTATCACTGTCGAAGAATCCTGTGGTTGCGCGTAGTAAGAATGGACATAGTAGAAGTAAGCATCGTGTGCGATGCCCTCGAACATGGCATGCCTGCTGCTGTAGAGCCGGTTCCAACCCATATGCGGCACCTTCAATCCAATGTCGAACAGCCTGGCGGTCCCCGGCAGTATGCCCAGCCCTTCGACGCTACCCTCCTCGTGATACATGAAGAGCAGTTGCAGCCCCAGGCACACGCCCAGGAAAGGCTTCCGTTCAGCCGCAACCCGTAACGGCTCAACGAGGTCGCATTCGACAAGGCGTGTCATAGTGGGGCCGGCAGCGCCAACGCCCGGCAGCACTACGGCCATCGCTGCCTCGACTTTTCGCCGGTCAGAGGTAACTACGGGTCGCAGCGAGCTACCTTTTTCGATGCACACCTTCTCGATGGCCTTGTAAATACTACGAAGATTGCCGGCTCCATAGTCGATTATCGCAATAGTATCCGTCATTAGATCGTCCCTTTGGTAGATGGTACCATGCCTGGCACGTTCGTCGTGCGGGTGGCTTGGTGCCAGGCCAGGGCGAAGGCCTTGAACATGGCTTCGATGGCGTGATGGGCATTGCGCCCACGTATAAGATCGAGGTGCAGAGTGATGCCTGCGTTTGTGGCGAGGGCACGCCAGAACTCCTCGGCCAGGTCAGTATGAAAGACCCGTTCGCCTCCCAGGGTAGGCGCGAT
The DNA here is from genome assembly GCA_038232115.1 of Chloroflexia bacterium. GTDB lineage: Bacteria > Chloroflexota > Chloroflexia > QHBQ01 > JADMIH01 > JADMIH01. Next base: position 303 of record JBBSIK010000008.1, on the reverse strand, counting down.
ATTGTGCGCGTCGTAACTGAGGAACGGTCTGCCCGATACGTCTATGACCGCCCGCGCAAGCGACTCGTCCATTGGCGCGTAGGCGTACCCGAAGCGAGCGATACCTGCCTTCGAGCCAAGAGCCTGGTCCAGCGTCTGTCCCAGCACGATGCCTACGTCTTCCACCGTGTGATGGTCGTCTATCTCCGCGTCTCCCCGCGCCTCTATACGCAGATTGAGCTTGCCGTGCCGGGCCAGCGATGTGAGCATGTGGTTGAGAAAGGGCACGGGAGTGTCAATGTCACCCTCTCCCGTGCCATCCAG